>CAZVLV010000182.1:0-3851 GCA_964628015.1 uncultured Aquiluna sp.
AACCCCGAACCTACGGATTAAAAGTCCGCAGCTCTACCATTGAGCTAGCGACCCGAATCGATGAATTGGGACCTGCGCGAGATACATCAATTCGACCGACATGTCATCCTAATGGTCAGCACTTTGTGCAAAGTAGACCCACCTGCACGGGGGGCAAACAGGGTAATAGGTTTCGACCATGCACCGTGGTACCCGACGCACAACAACCGATCTTGGAATTGGTACGGGTGTCGGCGCCTTTTCTGGCGCTTTCGGCGTGGGTGGCGGAATTCTGTTGGTTCCCTTCCTGGTGCTGGTTCGGAGAATCCCACAAAAGCGTGCACAAGCAACCAGTTTGGTCATGGTTGCCATGGCGGCTGCTGCCGGAGCCGTGAGGTATGCGTTCTCAGAAGAAGTTGCGTGGTTGCCCGGGCTGGTCATTACGGTCGGCGGATTGGTGGGCGCCTGGTTGGGCGCAATCCTGGTTCAACGCTCACCCAATGCCCTCCTTCAGGGTTTCTTTGGACTCGTGCTGATGGTCGCCGGCATAAGAATGCTGTGGCCCACCGAGGATTCCAATCTGACTACTGAACTGATTCCACAGCTGTCTCTGCCTGTGGCAATTGGCTATCTCGCAGCAGGTCTGGCCATGGGCATGTTGTCAGCTCTTTTCGGAATTGGGGGTGGGATATTGCTCATTCCCATTCTTGTCTTCGGTTTTGGTTACGACCAACACCTCGCAGCCGGAACATCACTTGCTGTCATGTTTCCCATTGCTCTTTTAGGTGCCATCCGATTAACACGACCAGGTTTAACTCAGTGGAAGGACGGAACCCTTTTTGGGGTAGGCGCGATTGTCGGTGCACTTCTCGGTGCTTCTATTGCCCTCGCACTCAGTGGGTCCTTACTTCAAATTGCCTTCGGTGTACTCATGCTGGCAATTGGCGGCCACATGGCCTTGCGTGGCTTTCGGCACACGAGAGCGGGCATTAGTTTGGAGTGAACGGGAATTGCTGGGCAGTGCCATCGGCCCACGGCTCAACAACCGGCGTGAGGCGCTTGACCTTGCGTTCGTCGACAAGAAGTTGCACCATGGTTTGCTGAATATCCGAATACTGGGAATTGTTGTACAAGTTATTCATCTCCCCAGGATCAACTGTGGTGTTATACAACTCGAATTCATCTGCAGGAGGTCCCACTTGGCCAGCAGTGGGATTGAGCGTCTTCACCGTAGTGGTTGCGACCTTGGTTCCTGGTTGGTTCACTTTCCCCGAAACGAATGTTTGAACATCCTGAACATTTGGTTGCGACCAAAATTGGGGGTTGTCCCAATAGCGGGAATACTTCCAGCGCTCTGCACTCCCCTCAGGGCCCGTTGGCAGGTACGTCACAACAGTCTCTACGCAGTTTGGTTGATCAACGGGGGTGTACGGCAAGCCTGTGACTGACACTGCATTAGCACCCTTAAATGGTTGATCATCAGTCATGAAATACACCGGACTGCTGTCGTATTTTGTTCGAGCATCTTCACCCAACAGATGACCGGAGAGATCCTGTCCCACCAACCTGCGAACCTGAGTATGTGTCTTAACCAGCTCTTTCGCCAAGACATCTTCGTCAAGACCCGCTAATCCCAACATGGTGGGCAATAGGTCGGCATGGCTGGTGAGAATATCGCTTGTGCGATGTTCAGGGAACAGTGTCGGATTGTGGAACATGAATGGAACTTTGAGAATTTCATCGTATGCCGCATGCCATTTTTGGAACATACCTCCATGAGCACCGAGCATTTCACCGTGATCAGACAGATAAATGATGATCGTGTCTCGGTATTGCTCACGTTCCTCGGTTAACGCCTTAATCACTCGACCGATTTGTTCATCCACATTCTTTTGCAATTGATAGTAAAAACGGTGATATTGCGGACCGTTGTCAAGTGGTTGGAAGGCTTTCGGGTACTGCGAAACGAAACTTCCTTGAGCAACTGGCTTATTAGTCAGGTCCTCATTACTTGACCTTGTGTACGCCTCATCAAAAAGATTCCTCGGAACATTCGATCCGATTAACTGTTGAGCAAGGTAGAAAGAACCCTGTGCCCCAGTGAGATCCCCGGCCAAAGTGAGACTCCCCCACAAAGTAATGTCATGTGGATTAACAAATGATGTTACGAGCAGCCAGGGTTTGTCAGATGTGCGCAGGCGTCGCAACTGCTCCACGCCTAAGTCTGCATACACTTCGTCGCGGCCTCGGCCGGCGGGGCCGGATGAACCTGAATTCAACGGATTACTGCCATGTGGTTCGGGTCCAATGAAACCGGTGAAACCGTACTGCTCCAAACGGTCAGACTCGAGATAAATGTCTTCTAGGTGGCGATCACGCCCACCCAGGTCGTTGTATGAAGGTAATGGGTTGTACGTGGTGGGTTGATAGAGGTCTGCATCGGAGATATGCCACTTGCCCTTCCAGTAGGTGTCATAACCGGCTGCCCTGAACCAATTTCCCAAGGTAGGAACGCTGGTCGGATCAAGCCAGTACAAATCTTGCTCAATCGCAGATTTTGCTGCACCAGATGTCTGCGAGATCCCATGAAGGGATGGATACTGACCGGTATAAATCGAGGCACGACTAGGTTGGCAGGCAACAGACATCACATGATGTTCGGTAAACTCAAAGCCATTTTTGCGAATGAAATTTTGAGTAGGAAGATTGGCCAGTCGCCAAGCTCGCAACTCAGCACTTTCATAAAAGGGAGCTGACCGTTGTTCGTCCATCATGACAATCAGAAAGTTTGGCCGCCTCCGAAGTCGGCCACGTGGGCGAAAAGGCGAGAGATTCGCGGCCTGCGCCGATCCAGATCCATTCGCAGCAATTCCCGCCGCGATCCCTGCAACCCCCGCGGCCTGGAGCAGTCGACGCCGGCTCATGCCCTCCTGATTATTTGAAGACTCTGACATGGTCTACCGCCCTTTCTGAGCTGGTTCGTGCAGATAAATGTCACCGGTGGTCACGTTGTAAGTGACAACATGAGAGAAGAAGAAGGTGTTGCCTGTGTTGACTTTCGAGCGTCCTGTCTGAAGAACCTTTACAAGATTGCGTGAACGCTCTTTGCCCGCAGTGAATCTCGCGCCGATGTATGCATTTCCCTGAGCAGCGAGGGTTACTCGTGTGCCATTCCGCAATTCGCCATTCATCGTGGTGGGCACCCGGGAAAAATCGCGACCCGCGACCCGCATGACGGTCGAAAAAGAATCAAATAACGTTGACACACAGTATGTTCGTGGCGTTGAGAACGTCCAGCAACCTTGCGCGCCGCGGTCATTCCATAAAGATGATTCACCTACTTGCCCACCTACACGTTCTAATGGGAAGTTCATGATTGCGTTTCCAGGAACCACTGATCCTAAAACCAATTCGCCCTCACGCTGATCACTATCCCTCGAAAAGTGCACACTCCAACTTTGACCAAATCGAGAAGGCAGTGACATAAGAGGATTTGTGAGGGAACCTTTACCGATACCAATACCCAGCACTCCATCGATGCCCTGTGATTTCCACCGCTGAATCGAGGAACTTGTGGAACCCACGTATTGATAAGAAACCCGAGAGGTTGTTCGAATTCCGCCGAATGTCATGTAGGCAGTAGATAACGAACCCTGTACACCTGAGGGTTTCTTCTCCCACAATCGCAGTCCAATGGATCCTGTATCCACCACAACAGTTACTGGCGCAGAGGTACCAACCTTCATCGAGAGTATTCCTATTTGTCCTGTGCTTCCTTGAGCGTCAATTGTGCGAAGGGGGATAGTCACAGGCTTCTCTGAAATGTCGACCGGATTCTTGAGAGGTGCGCCACCTGCACTGGGCATCAAAAT
>CAZVLV010000183.1:0-3844 GCA_964628015.1 uncultured Aquiluna sp.
CAGGCCACTTGTCTGGCCTCGATGGGGTACTTGGGATGCAGTAATTGCCATCGGCGGATTTGTTGTCCTTACCGCGCTTGTGGCCGTGCCGCTATTCGTGTTCAACGCGCCAATGGCTGTTCTCGTTCTCGTTGGTGGAACTGTTCCATGGCTCATGCTGGCTGGGTGGCCCATATTTGTTACGTGGCGTAAAGGAAATGGGGCACGCATTGATCTGGGCATGATTCTGCGATGGTCGGACGTGGGCTGGGGAGTGCTATTTGGTGTAGCAGGGCTATTTATGGCGGGCATCGGAGCACTCATCACCATGGTGTTTGTGGGTGACTTCAATTCAGCTGCGGGGGAAGCGGCTCTGGCTTTGCGGGAATCAAGTTCCTTTACGGCGATCTTTATTTTTGCGTTGGTCATTGCGGTGGGAGCGCCGCTAGTGGAAGAAATTGCCTTCAGAGGAATGCTTTTCGGCGCACTCCGTAAACGCGGCATCAGTCCTGGCTGGGTGGTGGCCATTACTGCAGTCGCGTTTTCGCTGTTCCACTTGGAACCCACCCGAATATTGGTGCTTCTCCCTATAGGCGTCACCTTGGGGTTAGCAAGGTGGAAAACGAACGGATTAGGAGCCCCCATGGTGGCACATGTGGTGAATAACCTGCCAGCGGCAGTGTTCCTGCTCGTTGGAGCACCGGGGATGACACCATAGGCACATGACCGGGATAGCGGGAAACGAAACCAACGGTGCTCCAGCGAGTGGGGGACCGGCCAATACACGTGGGCGCGTGCTCGTTGTCGACGATGACCTTGCCCTCGCGGAGATGCTCGGGATTGTGTTACGCGGGGAAGGATTCGAACCCATCTTCTGCGCCAATGGCTCAGAAGCCATCCATGTTTTCCGCGAGTCTCGCCCGGACATTGTGTTACTAGATTTGATGTTGCCGGGCCGCGACGGAATTGAAGTGTGTCGCGCTATTCGGGCTGAGTCCGGAACACCCGTTGTCATGTTGACGGCAAAGAGCGACACCATCGATGTTGTTGTCGGCTTGGAGTCAGGTGCAGATGACTACATCGTAAAACCATTTAAGCCCAAGGAACTGATCGCAAGAATTCGCGCACGCATGCGCCGGAATGATGACGTGTCACATGTAGAGGTGACCATAGGTGACCTTGTCATTGATGTGAACGGCCACACAGTGCGCAGAGGTGACCAATTTCTTTCGCTCACACCATTGGAATTTGACCTGCTGGTCTGTTTGGCACGCAAACCCGGACAGGTATTCACTCGCGAAGCCCTTCTCGAGGAAGTATGGGGTTACCGACACTCAGCTGACACTCGCTTAGTGAATGTGCACGTGCAACGATTGCGATCAAAGATTGAACACGATCCAGAACGACCCGAGGTTGTTCTCACAGTTCGAGGTGTGGGTTACAAGGCTGGACCTCAATAAGCCGTGCGTGAGTACGGGTAGGCGCTATGCGGAATTTCTTCTCGAAGTTGTTCGCGCCGTTTCGCGGTATTCGCAGAGTATGGCGGCGATCCCTACTCACGCGCGTCACCGTGTCAACAATAATTCTCAGCACTATTGTCGTGACGGTTCTAGGATTTTCCCTGTTATCTCGAGTCACTACCGGCTTGCTTGACGCAAAAGAAGTTTCCTCGGTCGGTGAGGCAACGGCCGGATTGGGTGAAGCGCAGAGGTTGCTCGATGCAGCAAACACTGGACCGTCAACGCCGTCTCCAGCTCGATTAGTCGATAGCGTTATCACCATTCTGGGTTCGCGCTCAGGCTCGCCAGCTACATTCGAAGTACTTCTTTTGTCGTCAGGTGGAGAAGTTGATGCCCCCGAGCGCGGCACAAACCTCGTAGCAGTTGCAAGCGTTCCTGAAGCACTTCGTGATTCGATTCAAGAAAACAAGCGCCAGTCCTGGACTTTTTCTCCCATTGTCTTCCTGGATGGTCGACAGGTTCCGGGATTGATTGTCGGAGCGCCTTTGACGGTGCCCACAGTGGGTCCCTATGAGTTGTATTACCTCTTTCCCCTTGAACAAGAACAAGAGACTCTGGATCTGGTGTCCAGCTCGGTTGTGGGCACAGGAATTGTCCTGGTTGTTTTGGTTGCGGTTGTTGCGTGGTTGGTGACCAGGCAGGTTGTGGTGCCAGTTCGTGAAGCCGCACGCATTGCGCGCAAATTCAGTTCTGGGAAACTCTCAGAGCGCATGCAGGTCAAGAAAGAGGATGACCTTGCTCAGCTTGCGCAGTCCTTTAATGACATGGCTCAGAGTCTTGCGACTCAGATCAGACAACTTGAAGAGTTGTCCCAGTTGCAACAAAGATTTGTCTCGGATGTATCACATGAACTACGCACACCACTCACAACAATTCGGATGGCGGCAGACGTCATGTACGAAGATCGTGGAAATTTCGACGCCAACACGGCGCGATCAGTGGAGCTTTTGCAGAACCAGCTCGATCGCTTCGAGGCACTTCTTGTCGACCTGCTCGAAATCAGTAGATTTGATGCTGGTGCTGCGGTGCTGGAAGTAGAAAGAATCGACCTTGTTCCACTTGTTGAGCGCATTATTCATGCCAGTGAACCATTAGCGGTGCGAAATAACCTCAGGGTTCGCTTCGCCTCTTATGAAAAACCATGTTTCGTGGAGTGTGATCCGCGACGCATCGATCGTGTCATGCGTAATCTCGTAGATAACGCCATTGAGCACGCGAATGAGGCTGGAGTGTTGGTTGAACTTGCAGGCAATGAAACTGCAGTCTCGGTAACTGTGCGTGACTTTGGCGTCGGACTGCACCCTGGTGAAGCGAGTTTGGTGTTTAGCCGTTTCTGGCGAGCCGACAAAGCACGCGCACGGACAACGGGAGGAACAGGATTGGGCTTGGCGATTGCGCTCGAAGACACGCGGCTGCACTCCGGATGGCTCGAAGCCTGGGGCGAGCCTGGACAGGGTGCCTGTTTCCGACTCACACTGCCGCGCCAAGTGGGGGGATTTATCGGTGAGGCGGCGCTGGCGCTCTCTGAGGAATTCGCTCAGGCCGATGATCCAGAGAAAGTTAATCCTGACTCGGAAACAGTCAACGATGCACACGGTGATTCAAGCCCCCACGGCGCGCAGGACTGGGTGCACACCACGGGTGTGGGTGGACTGATCCACGACGATCGAGAAACTCCTCGATGGCAGCGAGGTGATCTATGACCATGGGCATTCGACCCCGCAGGGCGCTCATGACACGAGCAGCGGTGATTGCACTTGCGACACTGGTTACTGTGACAGGTTGCTCGGGAACGACAACTTCCTTTATTGCTCAAGTTCCCACGGCAGGCCCAATAGAACAGGGGCAATTGGTATCCAATACATCCGCTGATCAATTTATTCGGGTTATTGCCCGTCCTCCTCAGGAGGGCATGACCCCAACGGAAATCGTGCAAGGATTTTTGGACGCTTCGGCTTCATTTGATGGCGATCATGCAGTTGCCCGCACATATCTCACCCCGGAAGCCGCATCCGCATGGTCGCCCTCGTCAGGTGTTGCGGTCTACGACGGCTTGCCCACGCTCGTGGAAGCGGGTGCTGCTGTTTTGATGAGTTCAGCGTTGAATGGCCGCATATCTTCCATTGGTCGATACACGGTCGAGGCGCCCGGGGCTGAGTTGCGAACGAGTTTCTTTTTGACCCAGCGAGGTGGTGAATGGCGCATTAGTCAGCCACCGCCCGGACTCCTACTTTCGTCATTCGATGTGAATCGCGCATATCGAAGTTATTCCGTATATTTCTTTAGTCCTAGCTTTGACACTCTCGTTCCAGACCCCCGACTTATCCCTGTCATTGGTCCGGCGT
>CAZVLV010000184.1:0-3817 GCA_964628015.1 uncultured Aquiluna sp.
GCGTTTAACTTTTCATTCTCCGGACTCAAAACAGCCGTTGCTCGCTGGATCAAAGAACAACAAGCTCAAGGAAACAATATTTCTGTTCCCGATGTCGCCGCATCTGTTCAGGAAGCTATTGCCGATGTATTAACGCGTAAAGCGATTGCTGCGGCAAAGGAATCCAATGCGGGGCATTTGGTTATTGGCGGAGGAGTAGCGGCAAATTCACGATTACGCGCACTTGCCGAAGAAAGGTGCGCGGCAGCAGGAATTGACCTGCGCATTCCGCGACCAGGCTTGTGCACTGACAACGGTGCCATGGTGGCTGCATTGGGTTCTCACGTAATGCGACTTGGTGGCGTTGCTTCACCTCTGGATTTCCCGGCGACATCTACGTTGCCTATTGCGCAGGTTCTCCTGTAGCCGATTCACGGCTGACCAAAATTCCTATGTCGTGATCATCAAGGCTCGTGACAACAACAGCCCACACATTGTGATCGGGTTTCTTGCTTGCTGCGCGCAATGCGGAGTACTCCATATGTGAATCTTTGTTCTTGATGGCGACACCGGGCGTGTGTGCCACTTGCTGGGCAAGATCTTTAATGGGTGCAACTGAGTGAACGGTGAGCATGCGCAGGTACGTCGGTGGGTGATCAAGTTTTCGCCCCGTAAGCCACATTCCTTTGTTGCCCAGAGTGTTCAGCCCAAGTTCCGTGGCTACCTGCTGTTGTAGTCCGGCGCGATAAATGGCGGGATCGAGTTCATACAGACACTCTCCGATTGTTTCGGCTGGAGTTGAAGATTCTTCCGAGAGGTCTTCTTGAGCAATAACAACTGTTTGCCCTGAGGCTGTGTCAATCATGACGGCGAAGGTTGTGGCTGTGGAATCCGTGGGCGACACATTCGTTGTAAACATCTCTACGAGTGTGCGATTAACACTGACGCAGTAACGAGTCCAATGTGTGGGCGGTTCAAATGCGGGTGCTGCCTTCATGAACACCATGGCGGAGCGACTGCGCTCCAGTACGGCTGATAACGGTGGTGACCATCGCTCCGGGTCGCGCTCGGGAAGTGCTCTGCTGCCATCAGGTGTTCGAGTTCCGCTGCGGCGAGCAGGATCGACAAAGAACGCGGGGGAATCCACAGAGTTGAGTTGTCCCTCACCGTGGATGACGGTTGCCTGTGCGAAATTGCGTAGGTTGTGGGCGAGGAATTCTGCTGTGCGCGGTTCACGTTCCCATGCCGTGACGGTGATTCCTTGGTCAGCCAAGGCATAACTATCAGAACCGATACCGGCGCCCAGGTCCACGATCTCGGTGATCCCACTATCGCGCATCATTTCTCTGGCCACCTCTGCGTGAAATTGGGCGACCAAAGGGTGACTTGCCGCTTCGGCGCCATCGCGGGTGAGCATCCAGTCAGCTGGCCACCATTGATCAAGTTTGTGCCGCAGGGTGACCTGTTCCAGGGCTGCACGGATGGTCTCCGGATCATGGCCTCGGCCACGGAGGGTGGTGATCACGGCCAGTTCGGCACCCGGCTGGGGGTTGCTCCCCAGAAGTTCTGTCACCTCGGGTATCAGGTTCAGAATCGACTGCGCCTCCGGCATAGGGGGAGCCTACGCAGGTTCCTGGTGGGGAATGTGACCATGTCGTTGGCACTCAACTTGACAGAGTGCTAACCGTTGCGTAACCTTCACTTGGCACTCTCACCATGTGAGTGCCAATTATTCCAAGCCGTTGTCCGCCTAAACAGCGGGCGCCGACGTACCGGAGGACATAACCGTGTCGGTTTCCATAAAGCCGTTAGAAGATCGCATTTTGGTACAAACTCTCGAAGCAGAGCAAACAACCGCTTCGGGACTAGTTATCCCTGACACCGCGAAGGAAAAGCCCCAAGAGGGCAAGGTTCTCGCGGTCGGTCCAGGTCGTTTTGATGAAGATGGCGAAAAGCGCATCCCCCTTGATATCAAGGTTGGAGACGTTGTCATCTACAGCAAGTACGGCGGTACCGAAGTGAAATACAACAACGAGGAGTACCTGCTGCTCTCAGCGCGAGATGTTCTCGCGATCGTGGAGAAGTAAATCTTCTTCGTTGTTTCTAAGCACTCTGGTGAGCCCCGCATTCCTTCGGGAGCGCGGGGCTCACTACCAACCAAGACTCACAAGACAAAGGTGTAATCCATGTCCAAGATTTTAGAATTCGATGAGCAAGCCCGCCGCAGCCTTGAGCGCGGTGTTGACGCTCTCGCTGATGCCGTTCGGGTCACCATTGGCCCCAAGGGTCGCAATGTTGTGATTGATAAGAAGTGGGGCGCACCCACTATCACCAATGACGGTGTCACGATTGCTCGCGAGATTGAACTCGACAACCCCTATGAAAACCTCGGTGCACAGTTGGCCAAGGAAGTTGCCACCAAGACCAACGACATTGCCGGTGACGGCACCACCACCGCAACCGTGTTGGCTCAAGCAATGGTCCACGAAGGCCTCAAGCAGGTCACAGCAGGTGCATCACCCATGGGCATCAAGCGTGGAATGGATGCAGGCGTTGCTGCGATCACCGCAGAGCTGTCATCCATGGCCCGCGAGGTGTCGGGTAAAGAAGAAATCACCAACGTGGCCGCCATCTCTTCGCAGGATCGCGAAATCGGTGAACTCATTGCCGATGCCTTCGACAAAGTTGGCAAGGACGGTGTGATCTCTGTTGAAGAGTCCAGCACCACCGCCATGGAAATGGAATTCACCGAAGGAATGCAGTTCGATAAGGGCTACATTTCACCGTACTTCGTCACCGACCAAGAAAGCATGGAAGCGGTTCTTGAAGATGCCCGCATCCTTCTGGTTCAGGGCAAGGTGTCATCCGTTGCCGAGATGCTGCCGATCGTGGAAAAAGTCGTGGAGACAGGTAAGCCCCTGTTGATAATCGCTGAAGATGTAGATGGTGAAGCGCTGTCCACCCTGGTGGTAAACCGGATTCGCGGAACGTTCGCTTCCTGTGCGGTCAAGGCTCCCGCTTTCGGCGATCGCCGCAAGGCGATCCTTGAAGATCTCGCCGTGTTGACCGGTGGGCAGGTTATTTCTTCCGATATCGGTCTCAAGCTCGACAGTGTCGGCCTTGATGTTCTGGGTACCGCACGTCGCGTTGTTGTCTCCAAAGACAACACCACGATTGTTGAAGGTGGCGGTTCAGCTCAGGCCGTTGCCGATCGCGTTGCTCAAATACGTTCTGAGATTGAGCGCAGTGATTCCGATTGGGATCGCGAAAAATTGCAGGAGCGGTTGGCCAAAATTGTTGGTGGTGTTGTTGTCATCAAGGTTGGCGGTCACACGGAAGTTGAGCTCAAGGAAAAGAAGCACCGCATTGAAGATGCAGTGTCTGCCACTCGTGCAGCAATTGAAGAAGGCATTGTCTCTGGTGGAGGCACCGCACTGGTTCAGGCTGCGAAGGTACTTGACGGATCGCTTGGACTCACCGGCGATGAAGCAACCGGTGTCAACATTGTTCGCAAGGCAACTTCAGAGCCACTTCGTTGGATCGCGGAAAACGCTGGTGACCACGGCTACGTCGTTGTCGCCACGGTTGCAGGAATGCCTGCAGGTCACGGCCTGAATGCTGCAACGGGTGAGTACGGCGATTTGATTGCCCAGGGTGTCATCGATCCGGTCAAGGTGACGCGCTCTGCATTGCAGAATGCTGCATCCATTGCCGCGATGTTGCTGACCACCGAGGCACTCGTAGTGGAAAAGCCTGCGGAAGAAGAAGATGAAGGACATGGCCATGGCCATTCACATCACGGGCACTCACACTAAATGATCACACACAAGTTGAAGGG
>CAZVLV010000185.1:0-3773 GCA_964628015.1 uncultured Aquiluna sp.
ATGGCTCACAGTAAAGATGGCTCACAGTAAAGATGGCTCACAGTAAAGATGGCTCACAGTAAAGATGGCTCGATAACCATGATTCCTCACAAGATTGTTATTGCCTCTCACAATCGGAAGAAGATTGACGAGATGCGACGAATATTGGATCAGTCTGGGCTTGAGATTGAAATTGTGGGCACCGATCAGTTTCCTGAGCTGGCCGATGTCGAAGAAACGGGTACAACTTTTTCTGCGAACGCAATGCTCAAGGCCCACTACGTGAGCGAGGCAACAGGCTTGCCTGCTGTCGCGGACGACTCGGGTTTGTGTGTGGATGCACTCAACGGCATGCCAGGGATACTCTCTGCTCGGTGGGCGGGTCAACACGGTAATGACCAAGCAAATTTGGAACTTCTCCTGTCTCAGATCGCCCATATCCCAGAAAAGCGACGGGGAGCTGCATTCGTGTGTGCAATTGCCTATTGCGAACCGGGTGGCAGGGAATTTATTGTTGAAGGATCCATGAATGGCTCCCTGATACTGAATCCCCGTGGGGCCAATGGATTTGGCTATGACCCGATTTTTGTACCCATGGGACGTACTGAAACTACTGCCGAAATGGCATCGAGTGAGAAGGATTCAATAAGCCACCGGGGGCACGCGCTCAAGGCATTTGTCAAGCAACTCATTACTTACTGAAGTGCGGGAGGCGGGACTTGAACCCGCACGTCCGAAGACACAGGTACCTAAAACCTGCGTGTCTGCCAATTCCACCACTCCCGCGAGAGCGCCTTGAGTCTAGGCGCAGCCACCGGCCCGGACCAGTACAGGGTTGACCCAGTTGCGTGGGTGGCGCGTAAGGTGTGCACGTGAGTAAGCATGAGACAGCCCCACAACAGAGCCTCGAGGCAATTCAAGCTGATATTAGTACGGCGCGTGCCGACTTCATTGCATCTCTCACCGAACTGCGTGAACAAACCACACCTGCTGCATTAGCCCAACGAGGGCTTCGAGCGGCGGGAGGTTGGTTTACCGATGAATTCGGTGGTGTGCGTCCTGAGCGTGTCGTGATCGTGGGAGCCGTTGTCCTTGGCGTAGTGGCGATCAAAATCCTGCGGCGTCGTGGCAGATAGTTCGTTCCACCCAGTACTCGTCGGCGGAACCGGCCGCAGTGGTTCCACCATTGTGGGTCACCTTCTTGACCACCACCCAGAACTCACTCTCACCAGACCCATGGAAGTCAGGTTCATTACCGGAAATGATGGTTTTGTCGATGCGCTCGCGCAGGCTCAAAAATCTGGTGGTCAGGTAGCCGCTGAACTTGCTGTTGATCGACTACTCAATCGTTGGTTTTATCGTGCAGAGAATGTGGGCCTACACACATCCATGGATAGAGATTTTCTCGTGGGCCTCACTTCAGAGTATTTAGAGGAATTCTCAGACCAGCCACAACGCGCCACTCAACACCTGGTCTACTCGATCATGGACAAAGTTGCGAGTGGGTGTGGTGCAGTCCGTTGGGTGGATACCACTCCTGCTAATGCGCGCAAAGCTGATCGAGTTGAATCCGTATATCCCAAATCACAAGTAGTGATCGTTACTCGCGATGGCCGCGATGTCGCAGCTTCATTCGTTCACCAGGATTTTGGTCCAAGCGATGTTTTTGCAGCGTTAGATCAATGGGAGCAGCGCACCGTGAAGGCGCACAAAGCAACGGAGAGAAGCGCACCCGGCCGAGTGCTGACATTCGAACTGCTGGACCTTGTTCGCAATAAACGCACGGAAACACTCAACGCGCTGCTTGAACACGTAGGTGTATCACCTTCCCAAGAAATGACTGATTGGTTCAATGCCAATATGACTGCCGAGAGTTCACATGCAGGACGTTGGCGCAGAGATTTTGATGACCGAACAATTGAAGCAATAGATGCTTACTATTCCGAGATCTGCTCCCGGTTGGCCAGCAAAGGAATTCCTATTCCAGTATCTGGGGAGAGTGAATAGCTGTGTCAGAGATCTGCGACTTCGATGACATTGTTGTGGGAGCAGGCCATAATGGACTGGTAGCTGCGGCCTATTTGGCTCGCGCTGGTCGTTCAGTCTTGGTTCTCGAAGCGGGGGATCACGTCGGTGGCGCCGCTATCTCCGCCGAAGTATTCCCCGGAGTGAGCGCTCGATTGAGCAAGTACTCATATTTAGTTTCACTACTCCCTGAACAAGTTCGCCAGGAACTGGGCATGACACTCACCACGGTGAAGCGGGCAGTCTCGAGCTTCACTCCTGACCCTCAAAACCCGAATCGGTCACTTGCTATTCCACAAAGTGACCCAGATGAATTGAAAGTGCGTATCACTGAATTCACGGGAAGCACTCAAGATGCGCAAGCGTGGGTTGATTTTTATGCACGCACGGAGCGCATAGCCAAAATTGTTTTCCCCACATTGACCCAGCCGCTCATGTCTCGAGAAGACATGCAAAAACTGATAAATGATTCGGATGATTGGAATGACTTTTTTGTTCGTCCGCTTGGGGAAGTCATTGAACGAAGTATTTCTCATGATGTCCTTCGCGGAATTATCCTCACCGATGCCCTGATCGGAACATTTGCTGACTCCCATGATCTGAGCCTGCGACAGAATATTTGTTTTCTCTACCACGTGATTGGCAATGGAACGGGAACCTGGGATGTCCCAGTAGGAGGAATGGGCCAAGTCACGGGTCAATTGGAGAGCATTGCCAAAAATTCGGGTGCAACCATTCTCAACCAGGTTGCTGTCACGTCATTGGAAGAGATCACCGGTGGCATGAGGGTTCGAGCAGGCGAGCAGGAGTGGACTTGCCGCAATGTTCTGGTGAACGCAACTCCAAGCGTTCTTGCTGAGTTGTTTGGAGAGCCGGCACCAACTATTGACCGTGCGTCAGGTGGCGCACAAATTAAGGTCAATATGTTGCTATCGAGGTTACCGAAACTTCGCAACGGGATTTCATCCGAAGCATTTAATGGAACGTTTCACATTAACGAGGGATATGGACAACTGGCCCTCGCATTCCACGCAGCCACGCAGGGTGAGCTCCCCAGTCCACTTCCCGCAGAGATTTACTGCCATAGCCTGACCGATCCATCGATTCTTTCCAATGAATTACAGGAAGCAGGTGTGCAGACCCTCACCTTGTTTGCTCTTCACACCCCGCACGAACTTTTTGCCCGATCGGCCAACCCGATCACCAATCAACAAGCCCTAGAGGCTGTGTTGGCAACCCTCAATTCGGTGTTGGCCGAACCCATTGAGGAGTGTCTATTTACCGGTCCGGACGGGAAGCCATGTATTGAGGTCAATACAACTCTCGATATTGAGAAAAGTTTGAATATTGCGACCGGTAACATTTTTCATACGCCATTAGATTGGCCGTGGGCACAGTCTGACTCCGAAATAGGTACCTGGGGCGTGGAGACTTCTCGCGAAAACGTGTTCCTGTGTGGCAGCGGTGCTGCTCGTGGTGGTGGCGTCAGCGGAATCCCAGGCCACAATGCGGCCAAAGCAATTCTCAGCCGATTGGACACAGCTTAGGCGCGAGGTCAGGCGACGTGACGTACGCCGCGTAGGACTTGAACCTACATCCCGTTACAAATGAGGAATAAACAAAGAAACACCCATGGCTAGAAACAACCAATGAACACGACGAAGAACGCACTTAGGGGAACCATTGGGGGCGCTTTCGGGGGCACCCTTGGGGGCACTTTTGGGGGCACGCTTGCCCGAAATCATGTAATTACAAGAGTTGGAAGACAC
>CAZVLV010000186.1:0-3743 GCA_964628015.1 uncultured Aquiluna sp.
AGTGTTTGTTCCAATAAATTTTGCGCCTCAAGCCTTCCGCTAAACGCTGCACGTTACAACTTTATCGCTGCCCGCCTTCACCTCTCGCCTCTCGCTGCATGGAGCTTTATTCTTCCTTGCCGCTCCCCATCTGGTTCTTGCAACCGCTCTCACCCGTGACCCCCGGCGCGCGCTCTGTGGCTCTCTCACTCTATCACGATCAAGTTGGTGCGCACGATGATATACCGTCATTTTACTGTGCTGACATTCATGACATCCTGCTGAATTACTCTGACCAAAATTTGCTCAGGCTCGCATCAGAGTGAGGTTCGAAGATTGTGCCATTCGGCCCTTCCAGTATTTCCCCAACTTTCACCTCAGCGTAACTGCTGATGCGGATGCGACTGACCTTGACTACCTGGTCTTTGAGATGATTGATGATTTCCACCGTGCTTGGGTCCAAATCCCAACCTCTCAACTGGAACTTGGCTGTGTTGCTGGCGAAGTGAACACTAACAATGCGGCGCAGTTCTCCATTCATTTCTTTCTCTTCTGTAACAGTGAATGCCAGAATGCCGTAAATGTTGATGATACTGTTGTCAGCAGCGATAAGGGCTGCCGATACGGGCAGAGGTTGCTGTGTGGCCAACTGAGCCCACCATCCATCTACAGGCGTCGGTGCCGCACTGCCGATTGTAATTGTAGAATCCTTGCCCATCACTAAGCTCTTCTTCCCCTGGTACAATGAGACTGAAGCCCGGGTGATGGTGATTGATGCACCGAGATTACTTTTGGTGAATTTGTGGACGTCGGTGTTCCACACCGTGACCCCTGATCACCGCTGTGAGATAGGCTGCAGGCAGTGTTGTATGGTGGGGGGTTACCTGTGGCCCCGTGTTGATCACACAAAGTGACGTGACGTCTGGCCGGCGGCCCTTTCTGGAGGGGGTAGCATGCGACCAGTATTGCTTGCAAGTTGTGCTTGACGCCCAATCCTACAACTGCGGTGCTCAGGTCGCAGGTCATGTGCTGCGGAGTCATCTGCGCTAGGAACAATTGGCGATTGCGTCCGGGTGATGCTGGCATTGCAGGAGCTCCTCCGGGTGGGGGGGCTGGATGCTGGTCAGCGGTTTCGACTGCAGCTGCGGCTTCAGGCTGCTGTGCTTCCAATCCGTGGGCTTCATCTGCTTCAGGCGCGGCGCGTTTGCGGGATTGAGTTGGTGGCATTTTCTCTTCCTGAGGCTTGTGTAAGGGAGGTTTTAAATGCAGGCGCTACAGCGCTGCTGTGAGACCGCGCACCCTAGGGTGCGCGGATCCTTGCTGCCTACATCCCGATCAGCGGCCGGCCCACCTTGCCCCGCATGTTCCTTGCCAAGCCGCGCACAGCCACTATCAGCCGCGGCTTTCAGCGGCTGATTCATGACTTTCAACCGCGCGTCTTTCCGGTTCGCCATCAACCGCATTCTGCCGCATTCTGCCGCATTATGCCGCTCATCATAAAAGAAAGAAAGAATTAGGGCCTGACCACTCATGATCGTGGGTGGGGGCATATTTTCCGTCCTCGAAATTTACTACCACCAATCTCTTGTGATGTTGCAGAACAATCTCAGTGTGATGCCCTGAGGCCGATCATTGCCGACTCGTTTTTCTTGCCGCTCAGCTTTGCGCCGCACTCTGCCGCTATCTGCCTCACACTGCCGCATTCAGCCGCGTTGGGTCGCGCTTTTTTTACACTCAGTCTTTATCGTCTTGATCGGTTGATCTGCTGTAATGGCACTGCCGGGCCATCTGATGCCGGCAGATGCAGTGTGAGCCTTGGCATGTTGGGATGGATGCAGCTTGCTCAGATTGATGCGTTTACCTGCATGTGAGCTCGTCAGGCATCTTCAGGTTGCGCGTTTCCGATCACGACTTTCTTTTGTACCCCTCCGCTGCACTATGCCGCTCATTACTTGATTCATCATGCACCGCAGGATGATATTGACTGACGATGAAGATGATCACCCTGCAGCCATTGATCTCGTCACCGGTGCTGTTGTGATTGCTGGTGTTATTACCGCACCGGCGGTGGCTGGCGCCCGGCCTTTCGATGTTCAGCCGTGCCGTTTTATCAACCCTCTGAGTGCGGATGTTCTACCATACAGCGTCCGTCCCGGTGTGGCTGGTCCTGGTTCATCAACTTGAGAATGTGGGCAATCTAGCGGTTCCCATCACTACCACATGAGTTTTCCAGCAGCCCCGCAGCGTGTGAGCAATCCTGAAGTGGTTGTCATTAGTGATGATGAGGATATCCCGATCGTTCCCGTTGTCGTGACTCCTTCTCCCGCTCAGCCCTTGAACATTTTTCAGTACGCTGCGCTACACGGCCATTTTCCGAGTGGGCCAGCTCCCCCAGCTGAAGTTGTCGCTCCTCACTCGGATGTGTCAGATGGGAGTGTTTTCGCCGACAGGGAAGCTCAACATGGCAACTCCACCAGCTCCGGCTCTTCAGGATCTTCTGGTTCCGAACTCTCGGGTGATTTTGTTGACCACGCCGAGCAGGCTTTTCGGCGTAAGGACCGCCAGATTCTGGAACAATTTTTCCCTATCACCTGCAAGCGGCTCCGCTTGGCCCGAGTTGCTCCCAACCTGTTGGCGTCTCGCCCTCGCAAGAAACAGCCCGCTGATCATCGATCTGCGCTGTTGCTTCCGACCATTGGCGAATTTGAAGTCGTGGACTGACCCTGTTGTGTTCTGGCTGCGTGCAATAAACACGATGCGCGCCTCTCGCTTCACGCAGCCTGCTCCTCACCTGCAGCCCCTCACCCCGAACCTCCCGCTGTAAGCGCCTCACGAATGGTCTTCAATGTGTGTTCTCCAGCACTGTTCGGCCAACAGCCTCAATATTGACATTGTGCGCGATAATTGTTTATTTATTCGCAAAGTTGCTGGCAGCATTCGCGCCTTGAGGTGGTGCAGCTGTGTTGAAAGTCACCCGACGTTATTCTTTCCTGTGAATCCACTCAGAGACGGCATCACCCCACCGTGTCTCCACGTCGGGGCCAGTGAACGGGCGAATCATTAGCTGGTGAAGTTCAAAGTTAGGCATAAAGCGGCAACCCGAAGAGGTCGTGACACATTTGAGCATATGTTCCTTGCACCCACTGAGTTTTTTGAACGAACCTCGGCACAACATGCACGACTTTGGGTTATGCTTCCGATGCAACGCGGGGGAACTTCGGTCAGCCAATATGTGTGGTGCCGGGGGACCCTTGGCTGCGCTGCTGCCGGATGCTTGCTGACCGTCGGATTGGCATAGTGTTTGCTGGGGGTTGGGTGGCCAAATTGCCTGTAGTGGCTCGAGATTGATATTCGGCTGCTGCATGACCCACGCAGCTGATCTAGCGTAGCCATCCTGCGGGTCTGGCTTCAATTGCATCGATGTTGTTGAACGGCGTGAGGTGGCTGAGGGGCTGTTCTCTTCAGCTGCCGCTTGGTGGGACCAAGCATCGCCTGCAATGAAGTACGGCGAATGTTCATCCAAGAAGCCGAATGCATCACAATCAGGGTGTGGGGGATACATGTACGAAGCATATCCAGCATCAGGCATGGGTTGGGGTCTGAACTCTGCTGCCGCACTCAGTGTGGTTCCTGAATTTTGAGTTGATGGATGAGATCCCGGCAACTTACTTGCCAACGCTTCTATTGATGCTTGGCACGCGTCTTGCTTCTGCCTATTGGCTGCCGCAGTTGCAACGAACTCCTGTTTCAATGAAGCTATCTCG
>CAZVLV010000187.1:0-3741 GCA_964628015.1 uncultured Aquiluna sp.
ATCAGTTGCTCGCTACTTGCGTGCGCGCACTGAGCGAATTACCGCCGAGGCAGAGCGCTTTGAACACAGTTTTGCTTCCAAGGTAGCAATCTCCGATGATGATCCGGAGAAGCAGGCATGGGATAAGTATCTGCATGATTTACATCAGGCTGATCCGCCCGGCGAGCCACCGAAAAAATAAGTTCGTGACCCACTAGATCACAAGGATTTATCAGATTTGCGGATAGCATCCTTGCATGTCCACTGACACCACACCACAAACACCGAGTACCACGTTCGATAACAAGCGAGACGCCTTTATCGATGCCTACTCAAAGAAGACTTCTTGGCTGTTATCTGCTCTGGCACTGGTGTACCTGTTCACTTTCTCCATTCAAATCATTTGGCCTGATACGGGGGCTACGTGGTTTCGTTGGATGACGATCTTTGGCAACGCATTGTGGGCTTTATTTGCAATTGATCTGCTTTTCCGGTTTTTTGTCACCACCCAGAAGCGTCATTTTTTCCGCCGAAATTGGCTCGACACACTTACCGTGTTGGTCCCGCAGCTCCGAGCTCTTCGAGCTCTGCATGCGTTTACCAAAAATGGAATCCTGTCGAAAGGTAAAGGTTTCTTTTCCGGTGGCGCCATCACAACAGCTGTGTTGGGAACAGTAATCATCGTGTGGGTTGGCTCGCTCTCAGTGCTGAGCGCTGAGCGAGGCGCTCAGGGTGCCAATATCGAATCCCTTCCAGAAGCCCTCTGGTGGATGTTCGAAACGATTACCACCGTTGGTTACGGGGACTTCGTGCCGGTGACTTGGACGGGTAGGGTCGTCGCGATACTGATCATGTTGACAGGAATTAGCATGTTGGGTGCTGCCACGGCGGGATTATCGGCGACCCTTCTGAAACAAAACAAACCAGATCCATCTATAGAAGTAATGCAGGAGTTAAATGAATTGAAGTCGATGGTGGCTTCATTGCAACAGCAGTTAAGCGAGAAAAGCCCCTCCCATGGAACCTAGTTCGCTAATGTCAAATGCACGGTTGTTGTCCCGGTTGGAGTAATTCGCACCGGTACTCCCCAGTCCTGCTGATGCATGTGACAGGCCCCGTGCTCGGAATCTGCATCGCAAGAGGCACCCTTTGCTGCGACATGGAGAACTCCAGTTGCCACTTCAGGGTTTATGGTCACTGTGCGAACCAAATCTGAACCTGTGCCTTCACCCGAGAGAATGAGATGGGCCGGCGAGGCACTCACGGAGAGCTGAGTTGACGGACCGTATCTGTCATCAATCTTTTCCCCTGGTGGTGGAGTGAAGGTGACGTGGACTGTCACTGAACCAGCGGCTATATCAAGTTCCGGGCGAACAGTTCGCATTGCCTGACCAGTGACAGTTGTGGACTGACCAATCGGGATAGTCGTGATATTTCCTGAAGCAGACTCAACAACGAGTATTGAGAGACCGTCTGCAGTGAAGCTGAGATCACTTGGTTCTGCAAGATCGCGAGTAATTGTGGAGACAGTAAGCGTGAGCGGATTGAATCGACGAACGGAGCCGTTGTACGTGTCTGCGATAAAGATTGAGCCATCTGTGTGAACCGCCAATCCCAGAGGGTGCTGGAGTCGAGCGGTATCAACGTTTCCATCCACATGGCCAAAGTCGAATAGGCCAGTTCCGATACTTGTGATCACCGTGTCATTGTGGATGCGCCGTAAAGCGGACGTCTCTGAATCAGCAATCCACAGTGAGTCTTGGGTGGTAGCCAAGGCAGATGGTTGTGCAAACCACGCATCGCTGACGGGTCCATCGACCAAGCCCTCGTGAGTGGTTCCCGCAGCAACCGTGACCATTTGCGCAATAGGATCAAATGTCCAAATTCGGTGATCCCCAGCCATGGCGATGTACACAAGATTGTTCACCCAGGCCACATCCCACGGAGTGGTGAGGCGAGTAATCATCGCGTTACCGGAAGTGGGATTGCCGGGACGCCACTGTTCGCCTGTGCCCGCAATGGTCGTGACCGTGCCCTCATCCAGATTGAGACCCCGCAGGGCGTGATTAACAGTGTCAGCGACGACAACGTGGTAGCCAACCTTGTCGGCAATGTTTGCAGGCAAGACAACAGCTCCATAAGGTTCATTGAATTGTGCCGACTCAAAACTGCCATCAAGGAATCCTCTGTCACCCGAACCAATGCGCTGTATCGGCTGATTGGGAGAAGTCGTGAGTGCTATAACCAGCGAATGATGCCCGCTGTCGCTGATGAGCACGTGTTCCGAGCCCAGGGTTTCGATTTTTCCTGGTTGTAGGTAGGTGCTCGTAGGTGAGTCCTCGGCGCGAAAAAGGCCTTCACCTCGTTGGAGGGATTCTTCATATTGCGGAATCAACTTGTTCAAGGTCGCAGCAATAGCGTGACCATGTCCTTCACCTGACCAGGTACCAACAATGTCGCCACGTGGATCGATCAGTATCAAAGTGGGCCACGCCCGAACGTCATAGGAGCGCCATGTGGCCATGTCAGGATCGTTAAGAACCGGATGATCAATACCGTGGCGCTGCACGGCGCTTTTCACCGATGCAGGATCTTTCTCGAACTCAAATTTGGGGGAGTGAATTCCCACGACCGTGAGAGTGTCGGCGAACTCCGCTTCAATTGGCCGTAACTCCGCTAAGACATGGTGACAGTTCACGCAGCAGAGGGTCCAAAAGTCCAAAAGTAGGAATCGTCCACGAAAGTCAGCGAGAGAAAGCTTGCGCCCACCCGTTCCCCACCAGGTGTCGCCAATGAGTTCCGGAGCGCTCACGTGACCGACCGTGTGGATCGAATTACTCCGGTGTTGAATCCAGCGAGATGCAATCCGCCATGGAATCGGGCGTGTTCAATCTTTATGCACCGATTCATGACCACATTCAATCCAGCCTCATGTCCCCGTTGGGCAATTTCCGGATCCTCAATGCCCAATTGGAGCCACAATGTTGTGGCGGATGCAGCAATTGCTTCATCGAGAACTTCGGGAAGGTCACTGGGTTTACGGAAAACATCGACAACGTCGGGAGCGGCCGGGAGATCCTCTAGGCTTGCATAAGCAGGATGACCCAAGATCTCACTTTCCCGAGGATTGACGAACCACACGGTGAAGTCGGAACTAGACAGGAGATAGGTGCCCACGAAGTACGAGGCCCGTGCGGAGTTATTGGAGGCACCCACAATGGCAATAGTGCGCGCCTGCTCCAAAATTCCGAGGCGCTCCCGTGCACTCGGCGCATGCCAGACTGACTCGAGGGAAGCCATTACTTTTCCTCCTTCGCAATTGTGAGAGCCTGATCAATATCCCACCAGATATCGTCCACATCCTCTAAACCAACACTGATGCGCACCAGGTCCGCAGGAACACCCGCCGCCTCGAGTTGTTCGGCATTGAGCTGTTGGTGCGTTGTGCTCGCTGGGTGAATAACCAAAGTCCGGGAGTCTCCGATATTTGCTAAGTGGCTGAGCAGTTGGACATTGTTGATGAACTTCTCTGCTGCGGCGTACCCGCCGGTGATTCCAAAGGAAAACACGGCGCCGGGGCCGCGAGGGGTGTACTCCAGACCCCGTTGGTGGTGTGGGTGCCCCGGTAATCCTGCATAGGACACCCATGCGATCCTGGGATCACTGTGTAAACGGTTGGCAATCTCTTGAGCGTTGGCAACATGTTCTTCCATGCGTTGCGGAAGCGTCTCCACACCCTGCAGGAGAAGAAATGCGCTGTGG
>CAZVLV010000188.1:0-3706 GCA_964628015.1 uncultured Aquiluna sp.
CGCGGGTATGCGGACACGACGAAGCCGCCCTGGCCCGCGAACTCCTCGATGCCGTTCGGAAAATCTGCTATCAGTTGCCGGTAGTGGGGATGGATGTAGTTGAGGTATCACCACCGTATGACCATGCCGATATCACGGCCATGCTCGGCAATCGTGTAGTTCTTGAAGCTTTGAGTGCCATGGCGAGAAGGAATAAGGATGAGCGCGATGGAACCACTTGGAATCCTAAGCTTCCATTGCTTGCAGAGCGAATTCCTGGTGAATCGCTATGAGAGTTCTTGCGATAGGAGCTGGGGGAGTGGGCACGAGTGCTGCGCTGATTGCAGCCAGGCGTGACTTCTGTGAATCCTGGGTGTGTGCTGATTACGAGTACTCGCGCGCCCAGGAACTTGTTGAAAGAATTGGTGACTCCCGCTTCACTGCGGCGACCATCGATGCATCTGATTCTGCTGCAATTGAGGCGTTGATTCACCGAGAAGGCATCACTCATGTACTCAATCTTGTGGATCCTCGTTTTGTCATGCCGATTTTTGAGGCTGCGTTGGCTGCGGGTGCCAACTACATGGATACCGCCATGAGTTTGTCTCGACCTCATGCGACTGCCCCAATGAGCCAGACAGGAATCAAACTTGGAGATCTGCAGTTTGCCGCCCAAGCACAATGGGAAGAACGAGGGCTTCTCGCCTTATGTGGCATGGGAGTAGAACCCGGGCTCGCCGATGTTTTTGCTCGCTACGCATCCGATCACCTTTTTAGTGAGATTGACGAAATTGGAATTCGCGATGGCGCCAACCTTGAAGTCGAGGGGTACGCGTTTGCGCCGACTTTCTCCATTTGGACGACTATTGAGGAATGTCTCAACCCACCAGTAATTTGGGAAGAAGGCAAAGGTTGGTTCACCACAGAGCCATTCAGCGGCGCTGAAGTATTTGATTTCCCAGAAGGAATTGGTCCACAGGAATGCGTGAACGTGGAGCATGAGGAAGTACTTCTAATTCCTCGCTGGATTCCATGCAAGAGGGTGACTTTTAAGTACGGTCTCGGCCAAGAATTTATTGATGTTCTCACAACTTTGCATAAGTTGAACTTGGATTCGACTGATCCTATTGAGGTTCGTGGAGTCACAGTTTCGCCTCGCGATGTCGTGGCGGCAGCGTTGCCAGATCCGCTGACCTTAGGCAGCAGAATGACTGGCAAAACATGTGCGGGAACCTGGGTGACGGGCAAAGATAAAGAAGGGCAAGATGCTGAGGTCTACCTGTACCACGTAACGGACAATGAGTGGTCCATGCGCGAGTATGGGACGCAGGCCGTGACATGGCAAACAGCCATGAATCCCGTTATTGCACTCGAACTACTGGCCAGCGGGGTTTGGAGTGGTGTGGGAGTACTTGGCCCAGAAGCATTTGATGCCATCCCGTTCTTGGAACTGATGGAGTCTGGCTATGGGCAGAAATTCGGTACTCGCTGGAAGGCTTAACCGGATGTAGCTTCGAAGGCCTGCTCCAAAATTGTGAGTGCTTCTTCCAGTAGGTGGCGTGGCATTGTGAGGGCAGGCAAGAATCGAAAAACATTGCCATAGGTTCCGGCGGTGAGAGTTACGACACCGTGCTGGTGGCAATACTTATTGAGGGCGGCTGCTCGATCCGGATCAGGAATTCGGGTTCCTTCCTTCACGAGTTCAATGGCGATCATGGCGCCCCGGCCGCGGATGTCACCAATGGATGGGTGGTTAACCTGCATATCACGAAGGCGTGGAAGCATGATGCTCTCAATTTCTTTCGCTTTTGAGTTTGCGTCATTGTCTTCCATCCAGCGAATTGAGCCCAGGGCTGCGGCACAGGCAACAGGGTTGCCACCATACGTTCCTCCAAGGCCACCCGCGTGAACAGAATCCATGATCTCTGCGCGACCGGTCACTGCCGCAAGAGGCATTCCGCCAGCGATCCCCTTAGCCGTAGTGATGAGGTCAGGCACGACACCTTCGAATTCCGAGGCAAACCAATTTCCCGTACGACAAAAGCCTGATTGAATTTCATCCGCCACAAACACGATGCCATTGTCGTGTGCATAATCCGCGAGCACTTTGAAATATCCGGGTGCGGGAACAATGAAACCTCCTTCACCCAAAATCGGCTCCACAACAATTGCCGCAACATTTGATGCGCCTAATTCTTTATCAATTCTTGAGATAGCCCAACTCGCAACTTCGGAGCCGGTGTGTGGTCCGTCGTGGAAGGGATATGACACGGGTACGCGATAAATTTCGGGGGCGAATGGGCCGAATGATTGTTTGTACGGCATGTTCTTCGCGGTCATTCCCATGGTCAAATTGGTGCGGCCGTGGTAACCATGCTCAACAACCACAACTGCTTGACGCTTTGTGTAGGCACGCGCAATCTTTACAGCATTTTCCACAGCTTCAGCGCCTGAGTTAAACAGAGCCGACCTTTTTTCATGGTTACCAGGAGTTAAGCGGTTCAATGCTTCACATACCTGGACATACCCTTCGTAGGGAGTAACCATGAAACAGGTGTGCGTGAAATTTGCGACTTGATCCTGAACGCCTTGAACAACTTCTGGATTTGCGTTTCCTACAGTGGTCACAGCTATGCCCGAACCCATGTCAATGAGCGAATTTCCATCGACATCAATAAGAATGCCGCCAGCCGCCTTAGCAATGAAAACGGGAAGACCCACACCAACACCGGCAGAAACTGCATCCTGTTTTCGAGCGAGAAGTCCCCGCGAAATTGGCCCCGGAATCTCGGTGACCAATCGGCGCTGCTGCTCAACACCGTTCATGATGTGCTCTGGTGCCAGAGTCATAGGGATCTCCTCAATATGTGTCTGGATGCTCTGCAATAGCCGCGTGGATGCTCTGCCTGATCCTAAGGCTTCTCGCCCTCGCCGTACACTTGAGATATGACCGATTCACATGAAATCAATGGCGTCCACATCAATCATCATCAGCGCACCACCTTGGACAAGCTGATGGCTCACCCCACGAGTCACAATCTGCACTGGAAAGACGTAATTCATCTCGTTGAGGCCTTAGGAACGGCAGAGGAGCGCCATGACGGTAAAGTCAAGATTTCATTTGGAGGCGATAGCGAGGTTTTCGACCCAAACCATAAGGATCTATCCATGGATCAGATCGCTGATTTGCGCCGCATGATTAAAGCTGCCGGATTCGACCAATAGGAGACACAGATGGCCCAGCACGATGAATTCAATGAAATTGATCTACATGGCAAGTTAGCGATTGCGGCCATCGATTATCACCAAACGCGGGTTTTTGCCCTGGAAGGTGATGCGGATGGGCGACCCGAGCGGGTTGTCGCCGAGGACCCGCGTGGTCTCACGCGAAAGCTGCATACAAAGGCGAATAACGTCGAAGGGGATTACCGCACTCCCGGAGACGAATATTGGAAGTCCATCGCAATTGTGCTAGAGCGAGCGTCCGCGGTCATTTTGCTAGGGCATGGGAATGGCAAAGCAAACGCCTCCCATAAGTTCTTGGCCTACGTCGAAGAGCATTACTCGGACCTCAATACCCGAATTCTAGGCGACCTGAGAGTAGACATTGACGATCTGACCGATCCACAGGTTCTTCGAATTGGACAGAGCTTTTTCGATATTGCTCCACCGCGCAATACCAAGTAGCCCTAGGCAGTTCATGAATTCCAGTACAGCAATGATCAAG
>CAZVLV010000189.1:0-3697 GCA_964628015.1 uncultured Aquiluna sp.
TTGCCACGCAGCAAACCAAGTAATGCTGATACTGCGGCCTGGATTAAGGACCAGATAAACAGCGCGCCCATACGGCCAAAGGCTTTGCGAAAACCATGACCTATTGAAGAGTCCCTACCGGAGAGCTCTTCATCCACAACAGCAACCAATGCTGCACCCGAGATGGTGAAGGCAAGGTTTATGAATATCAGGCCCGCTGCGGCAACAACGATTGCCCACACATTGATTTCCTCAACAGCTAGGACGAGTGCCCCGCCACCAAACACGAGGAAGGGAATGATTGCGAGGAGGAACCCAATGATGGGGAACCACAGGAAATATTTGTTCTCTTTGAGAAGTCCCCAACTCTTGTTACTGAGTGCTTTGCCGTCTGCCCATTTACCCATGCCTAGATGCTACTTGCTAGTGCTGGGCAGTGAGCTCAATAATGAGAATGCCAATCAGAATCATTCCAATGCCCACAAGCATGACTCGTGTGAGTGGTTCCTTATAAATCACCCGACTCAGTACTGCAGTAAGTGCAACACCGACAGCTGCCCAAATTCCGTAAGCAATTCCTAGGGGGATACCTTCTCGTAGAGATAGAGCCAAAAGGGTGAACGCGACAACGTACCCGCCGCCAACCACGGCATACATTTTCCTATTACCACGTGCGGCGGCTTTCAGGGACAAAGTTGCCCCCACTTCACCCAGAATCGCGAACACAAGAAATACGTATCCCATGTCAGGCGACTTCCTGTTCATTCTTGTGCGGGTGCGAACCGAACTCAACGAGGAGAACGCCACCCATAATGAAGATGATTCCTAAGCCCATGAGTGCTGTGAGTGGTTCACCAAATATCACCGATGCGAGAATCGCTGTGAGGGCGACACCAGTGGCTGCCCAAATTCCGTACGCAACTCCAAGGGGCAACCCAAGACGCAGCCCACGGTCGAGAAGAACAATTGCAATGGAATAACCAATGGCAACCCAGATGTACCACCACGAGTTGTCCACGGCTGCCTTCAGAGCTAATGAACCAGAGACCTCAGCAAGGATCGCTGCCATCAGAACGACCCACTTCATGGTGTGCCTACTTTCCAACTGAGGACGTGAGATCTGAGAGTAGTAGGAGGGTGTCCACTCAGGAGAGGAAGGGGTTAATGTCAGGAAGGACTTGTATAACTGCTGCCGATATCTGGGTTGCTTTTCGTGAATATGAATTTTGAGCAAGGTGACTTCGTTGGAGGCGCGCTAAATGTAACGCCGACACCAGATAGTGGGGTCGATCTTGTATCGAATCTCTCTGAGCACCACCTCACCACGATGTCAAGTGGCATTGAATTGGTAGGTCAACCTCGGATTTCCAGTAGTGACTAAACGGCATAATGCGCTACGCTCGAGACACTTCCCACAAACGTAAGGATCCCCTGAATGTCCGTTCAGTGCTCGGCATCCCCCCTAAGAGCCTTCACGGGGCCCAGAAGATCAATGGCAGGCGCCTGTTATGGGTGACATCGAGGAACTTGAAACTCTTGTAACTCTTGCCCTCACGGAACCCAACTGCAAGCAGTTGTGCCAACAACTTGCATTAGTGAGTTTCGCTGATGTTGGGGTATGGGCAGTAGCAATCTTTATCCAGGACCACAAAGGCCAGATGATCATGGTGGGTCAGTTCGGACTTGACTCCGAGGCACAGTCGCGCACTCAAGATATTTCACATGTGATCAATGAAAGGCTCGGTTCGCATTTGGCGCAAGACCGTTACGTTGCAAATGTAGGCGGATTTGATGCTATAGGTGTGAGTACTTCGATTGATTTGGTTGTAGATTTTGGGCCGATCCTGATCGCACCACTGCGCATTCCAAGTCAAATGTTCGGGGTCGTAGCTTTATTTCTTCTTGATGAATCAACAATGCAAGAAACCATTACTAGAACTCATACTTTGCGCGACTCCATAGCTTTGAATTTGCTACCGGAATTCAGATCGCAGTCATCGGAACTATCCTTGAGCAGAGCTCCCATTGAGCTGACAGATCGGCAATTAACAATTTTGCATAAGTTGTCCTTGGGGAACACAAATGCATCTATAGCCATGAATTTGGGATTTAGTGAATCCACCATTCGTCACGAAACCATTAGGATCTTTAGATTTCTCGGTGTTCATGACCGCAAACGTGCCGTGAGCGAGGCCGAGCGACGTGGCCTGCTGGAGATTCCTCGCACTCGCGTATGACTTATTCGAAATGAGAAGTGTCTCGGCTATTTGACCGTAGCGGCCAGGTGTCAAGAATTTTTCGCCGGTGGATTCATCGAGTAGTTATTCAAGCGTTGTGGGTATCTCTCGTTGAATAATTTTTTGTGCAAGCACGGTGAGATTGGTATTGGTATTCATTGAGAAATCACCCATGATATGAAAGGCGTCTTCAAGAGTGCAATCTCTGGCCGCAGCAACCATTCCTTTGGCTTGTTCCAATCGAATTCGGTTTTGGTACGTGCGTTCAAGGATCATCACTAATGACCGTTCATTTATTTCCGCCTGTTCAGCAATGAGTGCTGCGGAAGTGAGATTCGCAAAAGCTTGTAATGTGGTGACATCATAATCACTAATTGTTTTCTTTGATGTCCACAAGACACTGAGGACTCCAACACGTGCACTACGCAAAGTTAACGGGACCGAAAGTGCTGTTCGAAATCCGTTATCGCGTGCCATATGTGTAAACGGAGAATCACTAAAGTCCGTGTCGAGGTCAAGAACTACATGCGAATTGACTGAATTAATTAGTGTCGTTATTGACACATGTTGCCGTTGTGTCTCAAGGAGGTCAAGGGCAATGTTGTTTTCTTCTGATGATGCGATTACTCGGAGATCATTTCCGTGATGTGAAATCAGAACGCCCGACAAAGCGGCGGAGAATACGTTCACGCAACCCTTGCAAGCGTAATGTGCTGTTTGTACCATGTTGGTGTCAGTGACAAGTTCTCTCGATAAATCCGAGATAACACCAATGGCGGATTTGGGCTCATGGGACATTGTGACCCTTTCGTAGTGGTATGTGGTGAGTGTAAGAAGTAACGACTATGTCCTCGACTGCCATCACGGTTCGAGCCGTAATTCTCTCGAGATAATGAGATTTGCTACAGATAGTAAAGAAACACTCTGTGAAAATGAATAGGCCCTCATTCGATCAAGGGCCTCCTCAACTGATGTGTCGAGCATAAATGCAACCATGCCGGATGCTTGGTGAATTCGTATTCGATCACTATCCGGTGACATCCAGTTGCGGGCATGTGTGGAGTCAACCACCTCTGTCGGCAGCCCGATGAGTATCGTTGTGACTCGATTAGCAATGGCGAACCCTAAACGAAAGTCTGCGGTCGTCATGGTTCGCGGAAGTGCGGAGTACAGCTCCAAGGCTCCCAAATGAATCTCGCCTCTTTCAAGTGGAAAAGCAAGAATGGATGAGATCCCTGACTCGATTGCCTTGTCGGCAAAAAGTGGCCATTTATTGTGATCACGATTCAATAGATCGGTCGCCTCAATGGGACTCCCTGTGCGTGCAGTTTCGAAACTAGGACCTTCGCCCAAGACGAATTCAATGTCGGGCAATTGAGTTCCAAGATGACCGGCTGAAGAGATCACGCGTTGTGGAATTCTCTTAACACTGATGACGACTGCTACTCCATCAACATTGAGTTCCGACAAAGCATAAGAAC
>CAZVLV010000190.1:0-3686 GCA_964628015.1 uncultured Aquiluna sp.
AGTTGGTCAGGCATTGGATCGGCCCGAAAACAGGTTGCCAACTCCTCAGCGTGCTTCTTCATCAACCGCGGCCGTTTCCCGGCAACAAGTTTTTCCCTGAGTCCCGCGTCCAACTGGGGAAAGGTCAGATTTCGGCGCGTATAAGTGACCCTCAACGATTGCCACTTAGTCATAGAGATAAAACAGAGCAATCTGAACGATGCTCTGATGAAGTTCAACAAGTAGCCAGCGACGCGGCTAGTTGTTGAGAGCTTGGGCAATCTCGAGATCGGTCGTGGCGTAGATGTACTCCCACAAGACCTCCTCGAGATGGTTGAAAGGGGTCGAACCCTTCGGGATTCTCGCCACTCGGCAGCACCGGTCGAAGGCCTCCCAGACGGTCAGCTCCTCGTAGAGCCGCTCCTCTTTCGTGCTCAGCGCCAGGCGTACTGCTTCTAGCCACCAGGTTCGGGCCTGGCCGACCAGCAGGTTGGAATAGGGAATGAAATCCGGATCTGGATTCCTCATGATCACGTCTTTTCTGCCCTTTACACGGGCCGTGGCATTCCGCCGCCGGATTGCGGACTCCACCATCCAGGCGGCGGTGTCGATTTCAAGGTCGCGCGTGCTTGGGAAGCGATCCACGGCACGGTTCCCCCATGAGTGAGCATCCCAAACAAATCACGTTCGAGGACGTCGAGGAGCTTCTTGAACTCATCCAACTCTGTTGGATGAGGGCACCAGACAGGTTCTCGAACTTCGGCCCGGAAGTGGCAAGCGACCTTCAGGAGTGCCTCTTGAAGCTTGTTGAACTACGCACCGAGGTACTGGACGGCGTGACATCAAAAGAGACCCCTTTGAACCTCGTGCTCTACGTCAAGGTCGTTGTGCGAACGCTGAGCCGGAAAACGAGCCTCGCCGGCACCGCATTCTGCGAGAACCTGCGCGCTCTAGAGACGTTGGCGGGTCTCATAGTGGATCGGCACAAGGAGGCCCAGAACTCATGATTTTCATCAGGCAAGTCTTTGGAATGGTGGTCGGCATAGTCCTGATCACCTTCATCCTTCGAGCAATGCAAGAGACACTCAGTTTCTGTCCGGGCTAGCGGCGCCCGAATAGATTGTTGGGGTGTTGGCCGAACTCGTCAAGATTGAACTGGAGCGAGGAAATCTGCAAGAGGCAGAGAAACTCCTGAGACAAGCGGTTCGAAGTAATCCTCGTCGGCCTCACGTGCTCTCTCTGATGGGGCATTGTCTCAATCGCCTCGGCAAGGTGCGCGAGGCCGAGGGCCACTTTGTCCGAGCAACACAACTGGCTCCGGATGATGGTGTAATCCTGAATAACTACGCCATGTTCTTGGAGGAACACAAAAGGATAAATGAGGCACGTCAGTTTCTGGAGAAGGCCGTGGTTGCAGACCCGGATAATGCATTTGTTAGGCACAATTACGGCGTCTTTCTCAGCGGGAGAGGGCCGCATGATGATGTTGAGATGCACTTTCGCCACGCTGTGAAAATTGATCCGAATAATGGCGAATTTCAACACTCACTTGGTGACTGGTTGCGATTTGTCAAGCGCAGAGACGAGGCGCTCACCTATCTTTTGAGATCTGTTGAGCTGTCGCCTGATAATGCAACATGGACATGTCACGTCGGAAACTGCCTGGCAGAGATGAAACGATTTGCTGAAGCACGTCCATACTTTGAGGGAGCGCTTCGAATGGAACCCAACAATCAAGTGTTTAGGGACAACGTTAAGTGGATCAATCGAAAAACCTGATGTAGTTCAGAGATGAGTGTCTCAATAGCTCTTCAACACGGTTTCCATCGAGCTAGTCGGCACTAATCGTCGAGACATGATTGCCCGTGAAAGGTGTCGAGTGTTCGATTCTTCCGGTTTCAAGTGGTCGAACGAACCCCCCTTCGACGAGGAGGTCAATCGCCCGTGAAAGGCTCGGCGAGGCTGCCATTCCATCGTTCTTCCCAAGTTGGACCTTCCGGAGTGAGGTACGTGCAACAGGTGCTCCGATTAATTCGAGGTGTTTGCTGACCTTGGCCATCAGCCAAGACAGGCTGTCTCGCACCGACCTTGATTCAATGTTCTCTATTGAATAGTGGAGTGGACTGTTGATGTCGTTGGGGTCGTCCGCCCAAATGTCCCGAGAGAGTGACCAGTCCTCGACCGATACCTCGTCCCCAGATGCCGTGAATCCGAGGCGTGCAACGCTCTTGCCGGTCTCCGGGTTGGTATTGGGCTTTCCTCTGGACATGTTGATGAGGTAGCGACCCCACGCATCCCAGCCCGCCCCGGACATCCTGTCCTGCCCTTTTTCACGACCTCCCCGATTCCACTGATGAACAACGCAAATTGCAGCATTAGCCGACTTAACAACTTCCTGAACATTTTCGAGCACTTCGCCTGTGTCAAAGATCGACGTGTGGTTTGTGCCGCGTGCCGCGAGGTACGCAGGGTCAATGATGACCAGTGCTGGCCGTCTCTCGTCGATGATCTCGTGAAGCACAGTCAGATGGTCAAAGTCGCCGAAATGAGGACCTCGATGCGCATACGAGATCGCCTCATTATTTCTGTAACCGTAGAAGTCGCAGATGGCGTCATGTCGTCTCAACGTCTTCCCGGGGCTGCCCTCACCGCAGAAGCACACAACCGGGCCTTGCGAACAGTCGAATCGCTCAAGCCAAGAGCCACCATAAGCGACCGCGAGAGCGAGATCCATGCTCGCCGACGTCTTGCCAGCCTTAGTTTCGGCGGTAAACACGCCGTAACCGTCATTTGCGATCAAATGAGAAACAAGCCAGAAACGACGCTCGCTCTCTAGACGACTACAAATGTCGTCTGGGCTCTCTACAGCGAGTCGTTGGCGAATTTGCGCTAGATGGTCTTCGTGCAGGCTGGTCCTGACACCGAATCGTGAGACCGCGTCGCCGTAGCCACGCTGACTAGTTGTCGGACGAGTGTCGTTCCCTCGTAATTGATCCATGCCCTCTCCCAAAATGAAGTCATCGCGCCCTTTTGCTCGACCTTTTTCAGAGTCCGGGAGGAGTCCAACGACGCACGGAGGTGTCAGGAGTCCTGGTGTTGCGGGGCCCCATAGGGGAAAGGGCAGGCCTTCGGAGCCCCCGCTCACGTGAGGGAGAACAGACACTCCCAATAACCATCGTGCGGCCAGATAGACAGCAAGCACGTAGGTCTCGTCCCTATACGGAAAGTGGATTGCACCAGAGAATTCTTTGGGAATGTACGAACCAAAGACCGCGTCCGCGTACTAGCGCAACCCCTCTACTAGAAGCTGATGGGGAGGGCGTTGCCTAGATCAACACCGATTGGCGAAAACGTCTCCAAACAGCTGAATTGCACGATAGTTGAGTTCAAAGAATCAGCCGCGCATGCAATTCTGTTCGGACTGCCAGAGAAGCGCTATCACTGGTGCTTTTGGTTATGTACGTCTCCAGTACGCAAGCAAATTCGCTATTGAGTCGTGAAACAATCTCGGCGCCTTGACACCCAATACGATCTTGCCATCGGAGTTAACCAACAGACTCACCTCAACATTTTCGATCTTTCCTAAGTGTCCACCGTAAAGAACTACTGTCCGAAGGATCTTGAATCCGGGATAGTGCGGTCGGATGTAGGCGTTTTCGATATTTGTGAAGGTCTTGAGCTGCTCAATGCCTGCTTGAACATTTACC
>CAZVLV010000191.1:0-3628 GCA_964628015.1 uncultured Aquiluna sp.
GGCGCTGGGTTTATTGACCCAGGTCATGGAGTCAGCCACGCCATTGACATTTAGCGAACTCCAAGAATCCAGCGGACTTGCCAAGAGCACCCTGTCCCGGCTGCTTTCCAGCCTGGAGGCAGCGGCCCTCATTTCCAGGACTCCCCATGGTCTAGTTCGCCCGGGCCCAGGCCTGATCAGATTCGCCTACGCACACGCCCCCAATGATGAACTCCTTGAATTCGCTCAACCAGCCATGCAAGCTCTCAACGATGCAACGGGCGAGACAATTAACCTCGCCGTGCTGCTGGGCCATGAAGTCGAACAAATCAGTCAAATTGACTGCACCTTCCACATGGGTGGAGTGAATTGGGGAGTGTCCAGGGTGCCACTGCACTGCTCGGCCCTGGGGAAAGCATTCTTGGCCTATGGCGCCCAACTCCCCGAAGGACGACTGACCAGGTTGACTCCGCGTTCAGTGACTAACCGGGCCGAACTCGAGAAACAACTGGTCACCATTCGTGAACGTGGCTGGGCCATGGCCGATTCCGAACTCGAGATCGGTTTGATCGCAATTGCGGCACCAATATTTAGAGAGTCCGGAGACATGATCGGTGCCATGTCCATTTCCGGGCCCACCATGCGCATGACTCGTGAGGTAACCGAGCAATACGCACAACTTCTTCTCGCCGAAGCCGCACGCGTTTCCGAAAAATTTGGCTTCGGTGGCGCAGCAACAGTTAATGCACAACAAGAAATACATGGAAATAAACCCACTTCCGGGACAACAGATTCACCTGAGGCCGTTCACGCCCAGGTTCGTAGAAGGGTTGGTGCCGCATGACACCGGACGATGTACTCAAAGGTCTTTATGACGAAACCATGGTGGGCAATGCTCCTGCGGTTTTGGAGTTGACCAATAAGGGTCTCGAGATTGGCATGACACCAGAGAGCATCCTTTTTGATGCACTCATTCCATCACTCGAGGAAGTCGGTGCTCGCTTTGAGCGCGGTGACTACTTCGTACCCGAAATGCTTATTGCGGGTCGTGCCATGTCTGGTGCGCTTGATGTTCTGCGACCACTGCTCGCTCAAACTGGTGTGGAGAGTGTGGGCACATTCCTCATGGGAACAGTGAAAGGCGATGTCCACGACATTGGCAAGAACCTTGTCAACATCATGTTAGAAGGCGCTGGTTTCCAAGTGATCGACATTGGCGTGCAGGTACCGCCAGAAAAATTCATTGCCGCGATTGAAGAACACAATCCAGACATCGTGGGTATGTCAGCATTCCTCACGACCACCATGCCGATGTTCAAGGCGAATATCAACGCAATTGAAAAAGCGGGTCTTCGCGACAAAGTGATCATCATGGTGGGTGGCGCACCTGTGACTCAGGAGTATGCCGATGTCTGCGGCGCCGATGGTTACGCGGCCGATGCAGCTACAGCTGTTCGTCGCGCCAAGGAACTCATTGCTGCAAAGCGTGCGAGTTAGTTAGGTCTGTCATGGCGGGCAAATTAATTCCCTTGGTGGAACATGCGATCAAGAAACCCATTTGGGATTGCCAAATGTGTGGTCAGTGCGTTTTGCATTCCACCGGCATGACCTGCCCCATGACTTGCCCCAAAACTTTACGCAACGGTCCGTGTGGCGGTGTTCGGGAAAACGGAAACTGTGAAGTTATTCCTGACATGCAATGTGTATGGGTGAAAGCCAATAAGCGTGCCGCGACCATGTTGGGCCTACCCAAGTCGTGGCGCGAAGAAATCAGTCACATGCGTCCACCCGTGAACAATGCACTGAAAGGTGAGTCCTCCTGGATCAATTTGGTGAATGGTAAAGATCGTGAAACCCCAGCCGGATGGATCGGCGTCCCGCACCCATCGAATGAGGATCACTCATGACACACCGTGAAACATTCCGCGAACTTGTGCGCAATCGCAACCGTCCAATTGTCACCGCTGAATTTCCATCTATCAGTGGTGGGACTTTGGAAAAAGTAAAGCAGGAATGGGATCGCCTCAGCCCGTTGGTCGATGCTGTCAATGTCACCGACAACCCTGCAGCACACGCGTATTCATCCAATGTGTCTGTAGCCATCGCACTGCATAACTTGGGTGCTGACGTGATTATGCAGGTTGTGTGCCGTGACAAGAATCGTTTGGCAGTGCAAGCAGACATTGTGGGCGCCTCCATGCACGGAGTTTCTACTATTTGTGCACTCACCGGTGACGATGTCACTGCAGGCGATGAACCCGAAGCCCGCCGCGTTTTTGATCTTGATGGTCCGCAATTAATTTCCGTGGCAACAGGTATCTCTCAAGGTCAGTTTCTATCCGGCCGTAAAGTTGCTGATCCGAAAGAACTTCTTGTAGGTGGTGTCGAGAATCCATTTGCACCACCCATGCAAACGCGTATTAAGCGTGCGCGCATGAAAGTTGATGCGGGCGCTAAGTTTCTTCAACTTCAAATCGGTTATCAGCCGGAACTTCTCGAGGAATTTATGGCAGGAATTGTCGCCAATGGAACCGCCAAGGATGCTGCAATTATTCCCACCATCATTTTGACCAAGGCCGCGCGTGCATTGAGTTTCATGAATGACAAGGTTGCCGGTATTCATGTCCCGCAACCGGTAATAGATCGAGTGGCCAATTCTGAGGACCAGGCCGAAGAGTCGTATCAAGTAGTTCGAGAATCAGCCGCACATGCACTGTCGTTACCAGGTGTGGCCGGTATTCACATCACAGATTTCCGTCACGATGACACCGTCGCACGTCTCGTATCGGATTTACAGATAGGCCCATCTCACCAATCACAAACAAAGGGAATCGCATAATGCACACGATCGTTAGCTCTGCCACCAAGACAGTCACCATCGGTGCTGATCAGCCCTTCTGCATTATTGGTGAGCGCATCAACCCCACGGGCCGCAAAATCTTCCAGGAGCAACTTCGCGCAGGTGACATGAGCGCTGTGGAGAAAGACGTCCATGACCAGGTCGCCATGGGTGCCACCATGCTGGATGTCAACATGGGCGCACCACTGGTCGACGAAGCCGAGTTACTGGGCAAAGCGGTCACCATGATTCAGGAACTCACTGACCTTCCCCTGTGCATCGACTCATCAGTCGTCGAGGCACTTGAAGCGGGTCTTGATGCCTACAAGGGCAAAGCGTTGGTGAACTCGATCACCGCTGAAGACGAGCGCATGGAGTTGATTCTCCCGTTGGTGAAAAAGTATGGCGCAGCCATCATTGCTCTTCCGAACGATGAATTTGAAATTCCCGAGGAACCAGAGCGTCGCTTGGAGCTAACTCGCTACATTGTTGAACAAGCAACGGGTAAATATGGGATCCCCATTGAAGACATTGTGATTGACCCTCTGGCCATGCCAATCGGCGCAGATTCCCAAATGGTTGTCCGGACCCTGAAGACAATCGAATTGATCCGCGATGAATTCGGTCTCAACATGACCCTGGGTGCATCCAATGTTTCCTTCGGCATGCCTGACCGTCACACACTCAACGCAGTGTTTCTCCCCATGGCCATGAAAGCGGGACTGACCAGTGCGATCATGGATTCACGAACCGCAAGCATTGTGAACGCTGTGCGTGCGGCGGATCTCATGATGGGTAATGACGAGTGGG
>CAZVLV010000192.1:0-3613 GCA_964628015.1 uncultured Aquiluna sp.
CGAAGGCGCAATTGCGACAAGCAGCAATGTCTGCGGTGATTGAATCAGGATCCACTCACATCAAACCCGGGGAAGTTGCTGCACTTGCTACTCGAGGTATTGACGCACTCGACACCTATTTTGCGCGCTACCTTCCACAACTTGTGCTCGCGGTAATTGTTCCCATTTCAGTGCTCGTAGTTATCTTCACCCAAGATGTCATCTCCGCAATCATTGTGGCAGTGACAGTCCCATTGATTCCTATTTTCATGATTCTGATTGGTCTGTTTACCAAGAATAAAGTAGATAAACAGTGGAACACCTTGTCCACCTTGAGTGGGCACTTCTTGGATCTTGTCTCAGGACTGCCCACTTTGAAAGTTTTTGGCCGAGCACAGGCGCAAGTACAGGTGATTAAGCGTGTCGGAAATGAGTATCGATCTAGCACAATGGGTGTCCTGCGAATTTCATTTCTCTCCTCACTTGCTTTGGAGCTCTTGGCATCCCTGTCGGTTGCCCTAGTCGCTGTGTCCATTGGTGTCCGACTCGCAGAGGGAAATATGGATTACCGGGTCGGGTTATTTGTCCTTCTCCTAGCCCCCGAGGTGTATTTACCCCTGCGTTTAATTGGTCAACACTTCCATGCAGCGGCTGAAGGCTTAGGGGCAGCTGACAAGTTGTTTAGCATCATTGAAAATCAACCGGCGGTGGCCGGAGGAAGCCGTGACCTACCTACCGGAACTCCAGGGCTGACAATCTCCGTGTCTGACCTGTCGGTGACGTACCCGGATAGCGAATTCACTGCTCTTGAGCCAGTAACCCTTGAGGCCCTCCCCGGATCAATAACCGCGATTGTTGGACACTCAGGAAGTGGAAAGAGCACATTCCTTAAAGCTCTCGGGGGCTTAGTTGCGGTGACTTCGGGAACCATTTCGATTTCGGGGGTACCGCTCAAGGAGCTCAATATTCGCCAATGGCGTGGCGCGGTGAGTTGGCTTCCACAAAACAGCCATCTGTTCTCGCAAGACCTTTCGGCACAACCAACCATTCGAAGTGTGGTTGACCTCCATGGCGATCACACGGATTCTCAGATCTGGGATGCATTAGCCGAGGCTGAGGTTGCTGCTGAAATACGGCCACTAGGGCTTGATTTCACTCTCGATGCGCATGGGTCGGGATTGTCCGGCGGCCAATTACAGCGACTAGCGATTGCTCGCGCATTAATCACCGAGCCGCGGGTGCTCCTTCTTGATGAACCCACGGCAGCCCTTGATTCAGCCAGTGAGATATCCATTGCCAGCGCATTGCAACGCAGTGCAGAGCGCGGGATCACTGTGATTGTTGTTGCTCACCGTCCGGCACTTATGGAGATTGCTCACCAGGTCGTGCGTGTTGAGTCTGAAGGTCATCGACCGTCACCTGTTGCAGAAGTGGACATCCATACTGTCATCCCAACCGGTTCGAGGGGTTGGTAGTCGAATGAGTGCAGTAACCCAATTATGGAAAGAAGTAGCAACAGATAAACGTGGACTGTGGCTAGCTGCGCTCGTCGGCGGATTCGCAACATTTAGTGCGGTTGCACTCATGGGTGTATCTGCGTGGTTGATTTCATCTGCTGCCGAAATGCCACCCGTGTTGACCCTTACGGTAGCTGCCGTTTCCGTCAGGTTCTTTGCATTATCCCGAGCCATCTTCCGTTATGTGGAAAGACTTTTGGGTCATAATGCTGCGCTCAAAGGTCTCACGAATCTTCGCGTCAATGTTTATGAAAGCATCGAGAAGATCACCCCGGTAGGAATTCGTCGGTTTGGTCGCGGTGACTTTTTCGCTCGAATTGGTGCAGATGTTGACTCGGCCCTCGACCTGCCACTACGAGTGGTACTTCCATGGGTGCAGGCGGCGCTTGTCACAGTAGCCACGATTTTGTTCACTCTATGGCTCCTCCCATCCATTGGTGCGCTCATGGCAATCACAGGCGTCATCGCACTTTTTATCGTTCCGGTGCTTGTGCGGTTCATTGCTTCAAGAAGTGATCAAGCTCTCGCGGAGGTACGCTCACAGGTCACCCAGGGCGTGGTGGCAATCACCGACAATTCTGGTGAGATCCTGATGTCCGGATCGGGAACATCTGCACTGAATACCCTTCACCAGCGCGATCAAGCGGTGAATAGTGAGCTGCGAAAGCAAGCATGGAATATGGGGTTAGGAACCGGATTAAGTGTTGTGCTGCAGGGATCAGCGGTGGTTGGCGCACTCATTTTGGGAATTCCTGCGGTGACAAGTGGCCGCATGGCTCCAGTGATGTTAGCTGTGGTGGCGTTTCTACCCCTCGCATTATTTGAGATTCTGTCCCAGTTGCCTGCAACTGCCGTGGCGTGGAAAAACATTCAAGGTGTTGCGCACCGAATTATTGACCTGCAACAAGATTCCGAAGATTCAGAAACTCTTTATCCAATCATCCCAGAGGCAGCAGGAGTTCAGGCTCGGAATCTCACGAGTCGTTGGCCCGGGCGTGACTCCGATACATTGCATGACATCACATTCAGTGTGTTACCAGGTGATCACATTGCCATTGTCGGTCCAAGCGGATCTGGAAAATCAACACTTGCATACACACTCATGGGGTATCTGCCCTTCAGTGGCCAGTTGTCAGTGAACCCATCTCGAGTCATGCTGAGCCAGCAGAGCCATGTTTTTGACACCACGATTCGAAACAATATTCAAATTGGCGGCGGCGAAATGAGCACGCCAGCAATAGAGGCAGTTCTGCGTAGGGCTTCACTCACTGAGTGGTTGGCACAGCAACCCGAAGGTCTAGACACGGAACTGGGCAGTTTTGGTGCTCGAATGTCTGGCGGGGAGAAACAGCGTTTAGCTTTTGCACGCCTGTTGGCAGCACAGAAGGAACTCTTGATTCTTGATGAACCAACGGAGCATCTTGATTTTGAGACCGCTGAAGAGTTAGAAAGAGAAATATGGAACTCGACAGCGGGAACCACAACAATCATGGTCACGCATCGCCTTACTGCAGCGGCGAAATCCACCCGAATATGTGAGGTAGTCGACGGCCGCATCACGGCGGTAGGCACCCATGAGGAACTGATGCGCATTGGTGGGTGGTATGCCACCACCTGGAAATCACAGGAAAGTCAACTGCACATGCTGTCCACCATTAATCAATTGCCCATTGGAGTAGCTGTACGCCAATAGTTCGTGAGGGGCATCTCACATAAAGGACGAGTTACTTAAAGCTCAATAGGTTAGAGCACAATAGGGTCGTGGATACGAATCGTGGACTTTTCTCGGCGGTTGTGTCTGTTGCCGCTGGCTTGGAACTCAATTCCACTCTGCGAAGAATTGTGACGAATGCCGTGGAGTTGGTCGATGCAAAGTACGGCGCTCTTGGTGTCCTCGATGAAGACGGAAATGTGGAGGACTTCATTCACGTAGGAATACCCACTCACGAATCGGAAAAAATTGGAGACCTTCCCAAAGGCGATGGAATCCTGGGACTGCTTGTGGATCACCCCGTTCCGATTCGTTTACCTGACCTTCGTCAGCACTCTGCCTCCATTGGGTTTCCCGAGAATCACCCAGTCATGACAACTTTTCTAGGTGTGCCTGTTCGTGTGAG
>CAZVLV010000193.1:0-3597 GCA_964628015.1 uncultured Aquiluna sp.
ACTCAAACTGATGCTCCTTGTGCATGCCACCTCCTCAGGCTGGTCACCGTGAATTCCACGCCGCTATTAGAAACGGTACCGGATGAGTCAAGCACCATTTTTTGGGAAAGCTCAGGTTAATGGAGAAGGTTAGTGGGGATAATCAGAATCGGGTGCAGACTCAGATGGATGCAAGTGAGCGTATATTGATTCGGCAAGGGCTGCGCCCACACCGCTCACATTGTGCAAATCTGCCACCGATGCCTGACGAATCTCTGTCACTGACTTGAAGTGTGCAAGTAGTGCTTTCTTTCTTACTTCGCCTAGCCCTGGAATAGCATCCAATTCACTTGCAACTGCTCGTTTACCTCGTCTTTTCCTGTGTAAGGCTATGGCGGTTCGATGAGCTTCGTCACGCACTCTCTGCAGTAAGTGAAGCCCAGGACTATTTCGAGGCAGGATGACGGGCACTCGCTGATCGTTTACCCACACCTCCTCCAGTCTTTTGGCCAATCCAATAACTGGAATCGATACACCAACTTCGGCAAGTGCCTTCGAAGCGGCCTCCACCTGACCCAGCGCACCATCGATGACCAATAGATTGGGTGCATACGCAAATTTTCGTTCACTCGTTGGGTCGACTTCTACATGCGCAAATCGTCTAGTGACAACTTCATGGATCGCAGAAAGATCGTCAGTCTTATCTCCCTTAATAATGAAGGATCGATAGTCCTTCTTTTTAGGTAGAGCATCCTCGAAGACAACTAATGAGGCTACTGTGTCGGTACCTTGCAATGTGGAGACGTCAATACACTCAATCCTTAGCGGCGTCTCCCTTAGTTCCAACACCTCCTGTAAGGCATTCAAAGATTCCGTGCGCACAGTGATGTCTGAACCTCGCTCAACTTGATAGCGGCCCAGGGATTGTTGAGCATTCTCGATGGCTGTCTGCATGAGAGTTTTCTTGTCCCCTCTCTGCGGTACGCGAATATTTACTGTCGACCCTCTCAGTCCTGACAGCCATTCCTGCATGACTCCGAGATTTGCTGGCTCAATGGAAACAAGAACCTCTTTCGGTACCCCGCTGTGTACTGCCTCTGAGAAAATTCTCATGATCACTCGCTCCGCATACCCAGCATCTGACAGATCTTCTGACCTTTCGACAGCGAGAAATCTTTGCCCCGTGATTCGTCCATCGCGCACATGAAAAATCTGCACACCAATATCAAGTTCCTGAAAGACCATAGCTATGAGATCAGCATCTGTATTGTCTTCAAGGACCACGACATTTTGTTCAAGTACACGTTGCAATGCTTGTGCTCGATCTCGCCATTTCGCGGCACTTTCATAGTCCTGATTATTAGAGGCTTCCTGCATTCGGGAATTAATGACTTTGACAAACGTCTGTGACTGGCCCGAAAGGAACTTCATGAGATCGGTCACGAGTTTGGAATAGTCCTCGTGAGAAATTTTCCCCACGCAAGGGGCACTGCATTTATCAATGTATCCGAGGAGACATGCCCTACCAGTGCGCTGAGCCTGCTTGAAAACCCCATCTCTGCAGGTTCTTACCGGAAAAACACGAATTAGTTCATCAAGAGTTGCACGTACCGCCCAGACATGGGCGTATGGTCCAAAGTATTTTGTTCCCTTACGTTTCGCCTCGCGAACCACTGAGACCCGGGGGAAAGTATCGCCCAATGTCACTGCGAGATACGGGTACGACTTGTCATCGCGGAAGCGAACATTGAATCTTGGTGAGAACTCTTTGATCCACGAATACTCCAACACGAGCGCCTCGACCTCAGTCTCAACTGACACCCAGTCCACTGCCGTGGCAGTGGTGACCATACGTTGTGTTCTCGAATGCAGGCCCGAAAAATCTTGGAAGTATGAACTGAGTCGTGATCTAAGATTCTTGGCCTTGCCTACATAGATAACGCGTTGCTCAGGGTCGAAGAATCGATACACACCCGGACCTGTGGGAATTGAGCCTTGTGGCGGCCTGTATTCACTGGGATCAGACATTCGCTCTGGTGCACACTTTCCAAGTCCGATCTACTCTTTACATTACTTGCCTCACTTTATTGCTCACTCACTCTCGCGGTAGCAACTCAGCCAAAAGTAACATTTTCTCCGTTGACTTGATACGCAACACCATTGAGACCCGTGGCAGCTGCTCCTGAAATCACACTGCCATCTGTTGCCGAAAATCGTGAGCCATGGCAAGGACAAATGATTTCGTTATTGACAACTTCGTTCACCAGACAACCTGCGTGGGGACAAATAGCAGTAAACGCCTTGATATCACCTTCAGCAGGTTGAGTGAGCACAACAGGGGGCTCCTGCGCGATGTATCCGCCGCCCACTGGGATCTGAGACACGGACACAGTGGAAGTGGCTCCTACATTCTCCACTCCTGCTTCAACGTCTTGCGCCGCAGAACAGCCCGAAAGAGTTGATCCTGCAACGACTACCCCTCCGACCACAGCACTGGCTTTGAGGACATCGCGCCGCCCGAGATCTTTATTCATGTTGCTCCTCCTAATGATCGAGTTGTAATTCTTTCAGAAATCTCCCCGTGTGGCTTCCTGGGCTCGCGGCAATTGCGATTGGGGGGCCTTCGGCCACCACTGTGCCTCCACCAGATCCGCCTTCAGGACCCATATCCACAACCCAGTCAGCAGATTTAATGACATCGAGATTGTGCTCGATTACCAGCACGGTATTTCCCTTGTCTACCAGGCTTTGCAGAACCATGAGCAGCTTTCGAATGTCCTCGAAGTGCAAACCTGTTGTGGGTTCATCTAATATGTAAATGGTCCTCGCCGTTGACCTTTTCTGGAGCTCGGCCGAGAGTTTCACCCTCTGCGCCTCCCCACCAGACAGCGTTGGAGCTGATTGCCCCATGCGGACGTAGCCCAATCCGACTTCAACGAGGGTCTTCAGATGTCTGGCTATGGGTGGAATTGCAGAAAAGAATTCGCTTGCCTCTTCGATCGGCATATCGAGCACTTCAGATATTGATTTTCCTTTGTAGTGAACTTCTAGGGTCTCCCTGTTGTAACGAGATCCATGACAGACTTCACAAGGAACATAGACATCGGGAAGAAAATTCATTTCGATTTTTAATGTTCCATCGCCACTGCAGGATTCGCACCTACCTCCCTTGACATTGAAACTAAAGCGTCCGGGCTGGTAACCACGAATCTTTGCTTCGGGTGTTTCGGCAAATAATTTTCGAATGTGGTCAAACACACCTGTATATGTTGCGGGATTGCTCCGAGGTGTGCGACCAATGGGGCTTTGGTCAACGTGAACGACCTTGTCAACTAAGTCAAGGCCAGTCACTTTCGTGTGCTTTCCTGGAACGACTGACGCACCATTAAGTTCCCTAGAAAGTACGGCCAAAAGTACATCGTTAACGAGAGTTGATTTGCCCGATCCACTCACGCCGGAAACAACCACAAAATTCCCGAGTGGAAATTTCACATTGACATCGCGTAGATTGTGTTCCCTTGCACCATGGACTTCAATCCATCCGCGGTCTTGGGGTCTTCTTACCTCTGGAACCTTAATTTGCCGCTCCCCCGACACATAACTTCCCGTGATGGATCT
>CAZVLV010000194.1:0-3582 GCA_964628015.1 uncultured Aquiluna sp.
CATTGCCATTACCCAGATGCAAAGCAGTTTCAACGGAGTCGGTCATGCGCTGTCGGGATTCAGCATTGACCGTAAGACGATCGACGACGACCTCAATAGTGTGTTTGTCTTGTTTCTTTAGTTTGGGAACTGCATCTAGGGTGTGCGTTTGACCGTCCACACGCACGCGTGAGTACCCATCTGTCTGTAGTTGCTTGAATACGTCTACATATTCACCTTTGCGCTCTCGAACTATTGGCGCCAAAATTTGAAACTTGGTCTTTGCGGGCATATCCAGAATTTGGTCAACGATCTGCTGTGGCGACTGGCGAGCGATCGGATCACCGCATTGTGGACAGTGTGGTTTTCCAATTCGTGCATATAGCAACCGCAGGTAGTCGTAAACCTCTGTGATCGTGCCCACTGTAGACCGAGGATTTCGCGACGTTGATTTCTGATCGATTGATACGGCGGGAGAAAGTCCCTCGATGAAATCCACGTCCGGTTTATCCATTTGACCAAGGAATTGACGGGCATACGCAGAAAGACTCTCCACATATCGACGCTGGCCTTCGGCGAATATCGTGTCAAAGGCCAAACTTGACTTCCCTGAGCCCGACAACCCAGTAAACACGATTAATGCGTTGCGAGGAAGATCCAAAGAAACGTTTTTAAGATTGTGCTCACGCGCCCCACGAATTACTAGACGCTCCACCATTAACCTTTCCTAAAGAACTATTCTGGTTCCTCGACAGACCAAAGCCTAAGCGTTGACCACGCCGCCTCACGAGGAGACCACATGTATACCGGATCCGTTCACGTGGGTGGCCCCGCACATGTTCGGGAGCTCCCGCAATTGATTATCAGCAAACTAGCGGTTGGTCCTCTCGCGAATAACACCTATCTACTGCGTTGCAGGGACACTGGTGAGCAGGTACTGATCGATGCGGCTAACCAGTCTGAAGACATTATGAAACTCATTGGTCCTGATTCACTATCACTCTTGCTCACTACCCACTCACACCCCGACCACTGGCAGGCTCTAGAAGCCGTCGTCGCCGCCACCAGCGCTGACTCGTGCGCTCCCTGGGCAGATGCGCCTGCAATTACACCCATAACGAACCGCCTGTTACGTCACGGGGATATTGTTGAATTTGGAAACTGCGCCCTTGAGGTCATTACTGTCGGCGGGCACACGGTGGGGTGCAGCATGTTCTTGTACAGAGACCCCCTTGGTCATGAACATCTGTTCAGCGGCGATGCACTTTTTCCGGGTGGCGTGGGAAAAACTTCTTCAACTGAAGATTTTCGTACTCTATTTGAGGGTGTAAAGACTCATGTTTTTGATTCCCTCTCAGACCTCACCTGGATCTACCCAGGACACGGAGATGACACCACTGTTGGTGTAGAGCGGACACAATTGAATGAGTGGGACAGACGCGGATGGTGAGCTGCTAGATCGTTTCCTCGGGGTCTTTGTCCGTGATACGACCTGCATGCCCTCGTGCCGAAGGATCCAAACGCACCTTGATCGCTGAACCGATGAAGACGGCCACAAGCACTACTCCGATAAAGAGTAGGCTTACATTCGTTGTGATTTTGGGAATCTCGGTATTTATCTCATGAAGGTACGTGAGCAAAAGTTTGAAGCCGATAAATATCAAGATGATGGATAGCCCCAGAGACAAATACACCAATCTGTCCAAAAGACCTTTCAACAAGAAATACAAAGCTCTCAGGCCCAACAATGCGAATGCATTTGCCGCAAACACTAAATAGGGCTCTTGAGTCACGCCAAAAGTAGCAGGAATTGAATCCAAGGCAAAGAGTAGATCTGTGCTTCCGATTGCAAACATCACGAGCAGTAAAGGCGTTGCAATCCTACGACCGTTTTCAACGGTAAACAGCTTCGTTCCATCGTAATGATCAGATATCGCTATCTTTTTACGAACAATGCGCACCATGAAGTTGTCCTGTGGATCGGGGTCCTCATTGCGATGTCGCATAAGTTGTATGCCGGTCCAAATCAGAATCGCACCGAAAATCACAAAAGTGAAACTGAACGCCGCCAGTGCGGCAGCACCAATTGCAATGAATATCGCTCGCAGCACCAATGCCAGGGCGACACCCACCAATAGCACTCGCTGATGCAAGTTACTAGGAACTGCAAACTGAGTCAGAATGATGATAAACACGAACAGGTTGTCGACACTCAGTGACTTCTCCACGAGATATGCCGCAAAATATTCAGATCCCATTTGAGAGCCCTGCCACGACCAAATGAAAATACCGAAAGCTATGGCGATGGCGATGTAAAACAGTGAGCTAATCAAGGCTTCTTTAAAAAGTACATCATGGGGCTTTCGAGTGATGGCAATAAAGTCAACACTGATGAGAAGGAGGATTCCCGCTATCGTGACAGCCCACAGGCCAAGGGATACATCCATGTGCTAGTTACTCACTTTCCTATGGCTCATGCTTGTCCTGCCGACTGCATTCCTCGAAGCTCTCGCTTGAGATCCGATATTTCATCGCGCAGACGTGCCGCAAGCTCGAACTGTAGTTCACCTGCTGCTGCATGCATTTGGTCGGTGAGATCTTGGATGAGTGTTGCAAGATCGGTACCAGCAGGCGTGGAGACTTTCCTCAAGGATGTTGACTGGAGCAACGTCTGGGTATCAACATCCTCCCTGGCCAACAGATCAGTTATGTCAGCGATTTTCTTCCGTAGTGGTTGTGGATCCACACCATGAAGCTGGTTATAAGCAACTTGCTTAGCTCGCCTACGGTTCGTTTCATCAATCGCCTTGGCCATGGAGGGCGTTATCTTGTCGGCATACATATGCACTTGTCCATACACATTTCGAGCGGCTCGCCCGATGGTTTGAATGAGCGACGTACCTGACCGCAAGAAACCCTCTTTATCAGCATCGAGTATTGCGACCAATGAGACCTCGGGCAGGTCGAGCCCCTCGCGAAGAAGGTTGATTCCCACAAGGACATCAAAAACCCCCGAGCGAAGCTCCCTGAGAAGTTCGACTCGCCGAAGGGTATCTACTTCGGAGTGCAAGTATTGAACACGAATGCCGTGTTCGAGCAGGTAATCCGTTAAGTCCTCTGACATTCGCTTGGTCAGGGTAGTCACCAAGACACGTTCACCTTTTTCCGCCCTGATGCGTATTTCATGCATGAGGTCATCGACCTGACCCTTAGTAGGTTTGATAATGACTTCTGGATCTACTAAACCTGTCGGTCTAATCACCTGCTCAACAACTTCACCCTCGACTTTTTCTAGTTCATATGGGCCAGGAGTCGCGGACAAATACACCACTTGCCCAATGCGATCCTCGAATTCATTCCACCGAAGGGGTCTGTTGTCCATTGCGCTAGGTAACCTGAATCCATGTTCCACCAGTGTCCGCTTTCTACTTGCATCCCCCTCAAACATGGCACCAATCTGCGGAACACTGACGTGAGATTCATCTATAACGAGAAGGTAATCCTCAGGAAAATAGTCGAGTAGACAGTTGGGGGCGCTCCCGGGCTCGCGGCCATCAATAAATCGACTGTAGTTCTCAATACCTGAACAAAAACCAACCTGCT
>CAZVLV010000195.1:0-3565 GCA_964628015.1 uncultured Aquiluna sp.
GCACGCGTGGCGTCAATTTTGTCGAGATCGATTGGAGATCTGCATCAGTGAGATCCCACAACTCCACGCCTTGTGATTCCGCAACTCGCACGCACGCACCAGCGATTTCATGAGCTTCACGGAATGGAATTCCTTCGCGAACAAGCCATTCGGCAATGTCAGTTGCAAGAGCGAAGCCTTCAGGGGCGGAGGCTTTCATGAGCTCCGTGTTGAACTCCAATGTCGAGACCATTCCTGCGAATGCTGGAAGAACTAACAGCAACTGTTCTACGGAATCAAAGACTGGTTCCTTGTCTTCCTGTAAGTCGCGGTTGTAGCCAAACGGTAATCCCTTGAGTGTGGCCATGAGTCCGGTGAGATTCCCGATGAGTCGGCCTGACTTTCCCCGCGCTAGCTCGGCGACGTCAGGATTCTTTTTCTGCGGCATGATCGATGACCCCGTGGACCATGAATCGTGAAGGGTCGCCCATCCAAACTCTCTCGATGACATGAGAATGATTTCTTCTGCGAGTCGGGAGAGATGAACTCCGATCATTGCTGTGACAAATAAAAACTCAGCAACCCAATCCCGATCGCTTGTTGCATCGATGGAGTTACCAAGGGCTTGTTCAAATCCTAGAGCGAATGCAACAGCTTGTGGGTCTAATCCCAGGCTCGAGCCTGCGAGCGCACCTGCACCAAGGGGTGAACGCGCGGCACGCTGATCCCAATCTGCCAAACGCTCAAGATCCCGACTTAAGGCATGAACGTGCTTAGCAAGTTCATGGCCAAATGACACAGGCTGGGCGTGTTGTAAGTGAGTGAATCCTGGTGAGTAGGAGTCCACGTGAGCAGAGGCCTGCTCGAGAAGCGCACTCTCCAAGTTAATTACTTCACGAGCAATTGCTCGCGCTTGATCACGCACATACAGGCGAAAGTCAGTGGAGACCTGATCATTCCTGCTGCGACCCGCCCGAAGTTTTCCTCCAACCTCGCCCAGCCGTTCAATCAAGTTGCGCTCAATTGCGGTGTGAACATCTTCATCTTCAAGATTTGGTGTGACATCACCTGAAAGGACGTCTATGAGCAACTGATCCAGAGCTTGTTCCACTTGACCGACTTCCATGTCGGTGAGCAGTCCCGCGGCATGCAGGACTTGAGCATGTGCCTTGGTTTGGGCAATGTCATACGGGGCAAGACGCCAGTCAAAATGCGTTGAAGCGCTTAAGGCTGCCATGGCATCGGATGGACCGTCAGCGAAGCGGCCGCCCCAGAGGCGTGTGGGTTGTTCATTGGTCATGAACTACACATCCTTTTCATCCGTGAGCCTCCGCCCACCCCAATACAGCTGTGCACAAATCTTGAGCTGCCTGTGAGTCTGGCATCACGATGATGATGGTGTCATCGCCGGCAACCGTCCCCACGTTATCGAAGATTCGACTTCGATCGAGGTAACCTGCCAGGTACTGCGCGGCGCCTGGTGGAGTATGAAGAACGGCAATGTTGGCAGCCGACTGAGCTCGGAGCAGCACTTCGCCACAGACACGAACCAATTCTTGCTCCGAAGATCCGGTGGGTAGTGATGTATCAGATGCCACTCTGTCGGTAATGACATACCGAGATGCCCCACGTGGATCATTATGTTTGGTCGCCCCTAGGGCATCGAGATCCCTGGACACTGTTGCTTGAGTGACATTGAATCCTTGTCGCTGCAAAAGTTCCAGTAGATCCTCTTGCGAAGCAACTGATTCACTCGCAATGAGTTCCGCAATGACAGCTCGACGTGCCCGCATGGTGTGGGGAGAAGTCATGACGCCCCTGCCATGAAACTTTCACTTGCCAACTGCCAGCCTGCCAAGGCTTGGTCCACATCTGCATCTGAAATATTGAGTGCCGGAGCCATGCGTATTGCAGTCGGCGTCACAGCGTTCGCCAACACCCCCGCTTCCATCAATTGAATATTGAAGTCTTGGGATGGGATGTCACGCAGTTCAGCGGCCATCAAAAGGCCACGGCCACGAACACTCGCTACTACTCCTCCAGTTCGTTCAGGCAGTTCGGTAGAGAATCGTTGGAACAATTCGTGTGCACGTTGCATGAGTCCGTCGTTTTCGACAGCATCGAGAACCACTTGTGCCGCACGCGTGCTGAGAGGATTCCCACCAAATGTTGATCCGTGCATTCCCGGAGTAAACAACTCCGCAGCGCGTCCACGAGCCACAACTGCACCAATGGGAATACCTGCGCCCAAACCTTTGGCAAGCATGACAACATCGGGTTGGCAGGCTCGATCCGTGAGGTCGTGTTGGAACGCACACCAGTTTCCGGTGCGGCCAATTCCCGTTTGCACTTCATCCAGCATTAACAATGCACCGCATTGATCAGCAATTTCGCGTGCGGCCCGCAAGTAGCCTGGTGGCGCAACTCGCACTCCGCCCTCGCCTTGAATTGGCTCAAGGACAATCGCGGCTGTCTCAGCCGTCACCGCCCGAGACAAAGCCTCGGAATCCCCAAAGGGCACAACCGTGACATCGCCCGGCAACGGGCGAAAAGGATCCTGCTTAGCAGGCTGTGCAGTCCACGAAAGTGCACCCATGGTGCGCCCATGGAAACCACCTTCGGCAACAACAGTGTGAGTCCTGCCAGTAAGTCGGGAGATTTTGAGGGCTGCTTCATTAGCTTCAGCACCTGAGTTGCAGAAGAATGTTTTTGCGTCCTCCCATTCGAGGATTCGGCCCAATGTTTCGGCAACATCAATGACAACCGGATGCGCGTACAAGTTACTCACATGTCCCAGAGCGTTCATTTGCTCACTGAGTGCGACGGTCAATCGAGGATCAGCATGGCCGAGTGTGTTGACGGCAATTCCCGCAATGAGGTCTATGTATTCCTTGCCCGTGTCATCCCATACACGAGATCCTTGGCCGCGAACAAGCATGATGGGTGGAGTCGCGTAGTTGGCCATCAACCTTTGTTCCCAATCAATCTTCCATGGGCTCTCGGTCACGGAATGAGAACTACTCATGTGATTCCACCACCACGGTGCCAGCACCACTATCGGTGAAAACCTCCATAAGTAGGGAATGCGGAATGCGACCGTCAATAACGTGAGCTTGTGGAACACCGCCCTCCACTGCTCTCAAACAGGCTTCCATCTTGGGCACCATGCCGGAAGCCAAAGACGGCAAGAGTTCATTCAACTCTTCGGTAGTAATGGATGCAATGACCTCTTTGCTATTCGGCCAATCCCGATACAAGCCCTCAACATCGGTCAACACTACAAATTTTCGGGCGCTCAGTGCCTGAGCAAGTGCCGCTGCAGCTGTGTCTGCATTCACATTCAAAGTTGTTCCCGAAGAATCCTTTGCAACAGTGGACACAACTGGAATGAATTCGTTAGCCAAAAGTGTGTCGATGAGATCAGTGTTGACCTGAACGATATCTCCCACGAGACCAATATCAATTAACTCACCATTGATGGTGGCCTGACGTTGTTCCGCCACCATCATGTGTGCATCTTCACCCGACACCCCAACGGCAACGGGTCCGAATTCGTTTATTAAGCCCACTAATTCTCGTTGAACTT
>CAZVLV010000196.1:0-3548 GCA_964628015.1 uncultured Aquiluna sp.
GCGGTCATGAGTGGCGCCGTTCCAGTCCTGGTAGGTGTGCTCCGTGGTGAGCAACCAACTGCTTGGGCTTATGCCGGGATGGTTATCGCCGTGATTGCTGTTGTGTTGGTGAGTCAAGAGTCACAGCATCATGGCAAGACTCCGCCGATCGCCATTGTGTTGGCGATTGGTTCAGGTGTGGCCATTGGCTTGTATTTGACTTCGTTGGGCCTGGCGCCAAAAGATTCGGGTGTATGGGTAGCAACCCTGGGTAGGTGGGTATCCACCATCATCATGATCACCTTTGTTGTTGTTGTTGTGCGATCATTTAATCGGACAGCTTTCCCGTGGTTACTGGCGATTGCGGCAGGTATTTTGGATGCAGTTGCTAATGGCTTGTTCCAACTTGCCACCCAGCGTGGACTTCTTTCCGTTGTCGCGGTACTTGGCTCGCTGTATCCCGCGGCCACTGTTGTGCTTGCTCGTGTGGTGATCAATGAACGAATGAATGCTATTCAGGGTGTCGGCGTTCTATTGGCCTTGAGCGCAGCGGGTTTATTAGCTTTCGGTTCGTGACGCAATTGCTTTGCGGGTGAGAGTGAACAGACCGATATTCGCAAGACCCAGGGCAAGAAGTAAGAACGGCACGAATCCCCAGCCAATGGAGACTCCACCAATGATTCCTGCCCCGAAGAAAAACACTGCAGCCACCACTTGAAGGATTGAGGAGAATCTGAGTCGGCGTAGATCACGCACTTCTTGGGGAACTGGCTCAACCATGACTACATCATGCCATTGTCGAGGCCGGTGAGTACCTCATGAGCTCGTGCGCGGATCTCGGGTAGGTCGGACAGGCGGTCTAGTCCTCGAACTTGTTGGGCCATGCGGTGATTGGCGGAAAACTGGTCGCGGTGCCGATCGAGAAAGTCCCAGTACAGGGTGGTGAAGGGACAGGCATCGGGGCCGGTGCGCTTCTTAGGGTCGAAGGAGCAAGGTCCGCAGTAGTTGCTCATGCGGGATATATATGCGCCCCCGGCGGCATAGGGCTTTGTCATCATGCGACCACCATCAGCATGCATTCCCATACCGATCACATTCGGCACCATGACCCAGTCGGCTGCATCAATAAAGGATGAACGCATCCATTCAAGCATTTGCTCGGGTTCCACATCGGTGAGCAGTGCCAAGTTCGCCAAGAGCATCAGGCGCGGAATGTGGTGCGTCCACGATCTCTGTTCTACATCACTCACAACGGAGCGCATGCAATTCATGTGTGTACGTGTGGGATCGGTGTACAGCGGAAGGAGTTTTCGCTGCGCATTTAGTTGATTGTTATTCCGGTAATCCAGATCAAAATGCCAGTACACCCCGTTGATGTATTCCCGCCAGCCAATGATTTGCCGCACAAATCCTTCGATGGAAGATAGTGGGACACCGCCCTCATTAAATCGAGCAATGGCAGCATGAACAACTTCTCCCGGGTGCAGTAGTCCCACGTTTAGGTAGGGACTGAGGAGAGAGTGATTCACCGTCCACGTGTCTGTAGGCATGGCATCTTCATAGGGGCCGAAATCGGCAAGGGAGTGCGTGAGAAAGTGTTCGAGGACACGTAATGCACCCTTGCGATTCGTGGTCCACGTGCCATCGGGGCTATTGCCCCACGTGCGGAATTCAGAAAGGCGCTGTGCAACTTCGGTGTCAATGGAATCCCACTCGAAATGCGGGGGAGTGGGCCAATGGTGTGGAGGTTGTCCCTTCTTGGGTCTCGGAGGCGGTAGGCGATTGTCTGCATCAAAATTCCACTGCCCACCGATGGGCGCCTCGCCATCCATCAGAATGTTGAGTCGCTTACGTTGCCATCGATAGAAGTACTCCATGGTGAGGGATTTATATCCCTTGGCCCATTCGCCGAATTCCTGTGGTGACGTGAGAAAGAGGTCATTAGGAGTGAGTTCTATTCCAAGTTCTGTCATGAGTGAATACATGGCATGAGACGTAGGGGTCGTGCTGCGTATGACGACACTCGGATGAGATGCGCGAAATTCCTGCACCCCCTGTCTAAAAGTTGCGGATCGGATGTACGTGACCGTGAAACCTTGATCCTCAAGTTCTTTCACGAAGTGAGCTGAAGTGGAGAGCAAAAAGAACAGACGTTGGGCATGCCAACTGCGTGATTTCAACATAGACGCGCTCTCCACGAACACAATGTGGTCAACTGTTGGATCTGCGGTGGCTAGGGCACCATGAGTGAGGGAAAGTTGATCGAAGGTAACAAGTACCGCACGGGATACACCTGTCATGCGTCCAACTCCGGTTCGTCAATTGTTTCCACCACGGCTTTAGCCCCAGCAATCTTGCCCACGATTTTTAGTCCATAACCCACACATGGTCCAATTAAAATTGCGAAAAGAACAGTGCCGAGTCCCACTGTCCCACCAAGAAACCATCCGATCAGTAAAACGGTAACTTCAATCCCCAGGCGCACACCAGCGACCGGCCACCCGGTGCGGAAGTGGATACCGGTCATCATTCCGTCTCGCGGACCGGGACCGAGATTGGTGGTGAGGTACAAGCCGCTACCAATTCCGACGAGAGCAATTCCAAGGAGGACCGCACCAATTCGAACAATCGAATTCTCTGGGTGTGGAATCACCGAACTCATGACCTGTAACGCGGTGGCGATCACGATTGCGTTGGCAATTGTTCCCAGACCAGGGCGTTCTTTGAGGGGAATCCACACCAACAGCACCAGAAGGCTGATCAAAAACGTGGCACCACCGATATCGAGGGGTGTGCGAGCGGACACACCTTGGGCGAGCACCGTCCAGGGACCCACCCCCAGATCGGCGATCACCAGAAGGGCTTCCCCGGTGCCAAATAGCCATAGACCAATAATCAGGACGCTCAGTGTGGAGGGTTTCGTGGTCCAGCGTCGCTCTGAACGCCATCGAGTGACGGGGACGCTCCTGCTGGGGCGCAGAAATCCAGGGAAAATGTGCATCTGTTCCCCAGCCTTCCTGCGGGCTCGTTATCAATCTGTTACGTTGGTGGAATGCGGAAATCACACCTCGCGCTCATCGTGTCATCGCTGTTTATCGGCTCAACCCTACTCAGCGCCTGCGGCGGTTCAGGGGACGATGTCGCTCAGTCGGACGCGGCAACAGCAACAACAGGTGCGGTGGTGGGGTCCCAGCAACTACTCATTGATCAACAGATCACCGTTTTGGATCAAGAAGTCGTGTACCCGAAGAAAGGTGTGGCTCAAATCTCCAGTGCCATCACAACCCTTGAGCCCGGGCAGGAAACTGGATGGCAACTGCATCGGATTCCTGTGTTGGTGTACGTGATGTCAGGTACTTACACCGTGGAATATGAAGCAGGTGTCACCAAAGAGTTCCCTGCGGGAAGCTCCTTTATGCAGGCTGTGAAAACTAATTACAACGGAATCAATAAAGGTGAAGAAACGGTGCAACTGATGACCGTGTATATGGGTGCGGAGGGTAAGCGGAATGTGGTCACGCAGTAGGCGTGATCACGGGATGGGTCTTGTCACGCAGTAGGCGTGATCA
>CAZVLV010000197.1:0-353 GCA_964628015.1 uncultured Aquiluna sp.
AATATGTTCAGGCACTTTTGTCGTACCTCCCCAGCAACAACTTGAGCGAACCACCTGTTCTTCCGACTCAAGTGTCCATGGAGTTCACCGACGAGGATTATTCACTCGACACGATCATTCCTGATTCCCCGAATCAGCCCTATGACATGCATAACGTTCTTGAGGCGATTCTTGACGATGGCGAATTCTTGGAAACCCAAGCGCTTTTCGCTCCTAATATTTTGTGTGGCTTTGGTCGCGTGGAGGGTCACTCCGTGGGAATTGTGGCCAACCAGCCCATGCAGTTCGCTGGAACACTCAACATTGAGGCATCAGAGAAGGCTGCACGTTTTGTTCGTACCTGCGATGCATTC
>CAZVLV010000197.1:363-3530 GCA_964628015.1 uncultured Aquiluna sp.
CTTTGTGCGATTTTGTGATGCCTTCAATATCCCGGTCATCACTTTTGTCGATGTCCCAGGCTTCCTTCCTGGCACGGACCAGGAGTGGGACGGAATTATTCGCCGGGGCGCCAAGTTGATTTATGCATACGCCGAAGCCACCGTTCCATTGCTTACCGTGGTCACCCGCAAGGCATATGGCGGCGCATACGATGTCATGGGCTCCAAACATCTGGGGGCGGATATCAACCTCGCATGGCCCACAGCGGAAATCGCCGTCATGGGCGCCCAGGGCGCGGTCAACATCCTGTACCGCAAAGAGATTGCCGCCTCTGATAATCCCGAGGCTGAACGAGCCCAACGCATTGAGGAATACACGGAGAAGTTCGCCAATCCATATGTGGCCGCAGAACGCGGTTACATGGATCGTGTGATCCTCCCCCATGAAACCCGGTTGCAGTTAACTCGTGCACTGCGTGCACTGCGCAATAAGCGGGCAACACTTCCTCCCAAGAAGCACGGGAATATTCCGCTGTGAGCACCGAACCTGTATTGCGCATCACCAAGGGCGATGCAAGTCCTGAGGATCTTGCCGCACTCATTGCGTTGTTTTCCGCAATCGGAACGTCCAGTGATTCCGAGTCCACAAGTGACGAGATACACGCGTGGAGTAACAAGGAACAAATGTTCCGTCGCTTCCCGATTCCAGGCCCAGGTGCATGGCGAGCTTCAGGCATGGCTCAGTAGCACCATGCCAAAAGTTGTTCTTGCCTCGGCTTCGCCTGCGCGGTTAACCACCTTGCGCAATGCGGGAATCGATCCTGAAGTTCAAGTCAGTCACGTGAATGAAGAAAAACTGCAGGACGAGAATCCGCACCTCACACCACGCGAGTTAGCGCAGATGTTGGCGCAGGCCAAGTGCGAGGAAGTTGCAGGCACGCGCACAGAACCTGACCAGATCATTATTGGGTGTGATTCCGTTTTTGAACTCAATGGGCAACCATATGGAAAACCCGAAACGCCAGATGTTGCCCGCGAACGCTGGGCACTCATGATGAACAACACCGGCACGCTGCACACGGGACACCACGTGGTGTACGTGGACTCCGCAGGTAAACGGCACACCGCTGCGGCGACGGCCAGCACCGATGTCACCATGGGTGAACTCAGCCCTCGAGAAATCGATGCCTATCTTGAGTCGGGGGAACCACTGCAGGTGGCTGGGGGGTTCACCATTGACTCCTTGGGCGGTGCATTTATCCAGGGTGTCCAGGGCGATCCATCTAATGTGGTGGGAATTTCCCTGCCCACGGTACGCCGGCTCGTCAACGAATGTGGCGTGACGTGGACTGACCTTTGGTCTCAGTCCGAAGACCACACCTAACCACTAGGCTCACCTGAAATAGTGTGAAAGGAACGGCGCAGTGAAAAGAGTGTTGATCGCCAACCGGGGCGAAATTGCCGTGCGGGTCATTCGTGCCTGTAAGGACGAGGGCATTGAATCCGTTGCCATTTATGCCGACCCCGATCGCGATGCCATGCATGTGCGCATGGCCGACCACGCTTATGCCCTCGGTGGCAGCACCGCTGCCGAGTCCTATCTCGACATCGCCAAGGTCATTCAAGCCGCAAAAGATTCTGGTGCCGATTCCGTTCATCCCGGATATGGCTTCCTCTCAGAGAATGCCGACTTCGCTCAGGCGGTCATCGATGCCGGACTCATCTGGATTGGTCCACCACCCGCAGCGATTCGTTCACTGGGTGACAAGGTCAGTGCGCGCCATATTGCCCAGCGCGCAGGGGCCCCGCAGGTACCCGGATCCCCTGACCCCGTGAGGGACGCGACTGAAGTTGTTGCCTTTGCCAAAGAACACGGACTACCCGGTGCGATTAAGGCCGCTTTCGGCGGTGGCGGGCGTGGACTCAAGGTCGCTCGCACTCTTGAAGAAATACCGGAACTGTATGACTCCGCAGTGCGTGAGGCTGTTGCCGCTTTCGGTCGCGGTGAGTGTTTTGTGGAGCGTTATCTGGATAACCCTCGTCACGTGGAAACACAGGTTCTTGCTGACCGCGAAGGCAATGTTGTTGTTGTATCCACCCGCGATTGCTCGCTGCAGCGTCGTCATCAGAAACTTGTTGAGGAAGCTCCTGCACCGTTTCTCACTCCCGAGCAATTGCATGCACTCTATGAATCATCGAAAGCCATCATCAAAGAAGCTGGTTATTACAACGCCGGCACCTGCGAATTTCTGATTGGCACCGATGGCACCATCTCTTTCCTCGAAGTTAATACCCGTTTGCAGGTGGAACACCCGGTCAGCGAAGAAGTCGCGGGAATTGACCTCGTGCGGGAACAGTTCCGAATTGCTCGCGGTGGCACCATCGATTATGCCGACCCCGAGTTACGCGGTCACTCCATTGAGTTCCGAATCAATGGTGAAGATCCCGGTCGCGGGTTCCTCCCCGCCCCTGGCACCTTGGATGTGTGGCAATTACCTGCCGGTCCTGGTGTTCGGGTAGACACCGGATTTGAAGCAGGCGATGTCATCGGCGGTAACTTCGACTCGCTTTTGGCAAAGTTGATTGTCACCGGCAAAGATCGTCAAGAGGCAATTGAACGCTCACGCCGTGCACTCGAAGAATTCAAGGTCGAGGGAATTGCCACGGCGCTGACATTCCACCGGGTTGTGGTCAGTGACCCAGCATTTGCGCCCGCAGATCCAGAAGCACCTTTCACCGTGCATACCCGCTGGATTGAAACAGAGTTCGACAATCAGATTCCTGCATACACCGCCTCTGGTCAGGGTTCAGAAGACCCAACAGCCCGCAATAACGTTGTGGTGGAAGTTAATGGCAAGCGCCTTGATGTGTCACTGCCTGCAGAGTTCAGCATGTCACGTGGTGGCAATACAAACGCTGCTCCCAGTGCAAAGAAACGCGAGCGCAAAAAAACTACCGCCGCAACGGGTGACTCTGTGACCGCACCTATGCAAGGAACAATTGTGAAGGTGGAAGTGACCGAAGGCCAGGAAGTTCAGGCAGGTGACTTAATCGTGGTTCTTGAGGCCATGAAGATGGAACAACCCCTCACCGCCCACAAAGCGGGAACCGTCTCAGCATTGAATGCCGAAGTGGGCGCAACAGTGCAAGCAGGAACGGCCCTCTGCGAAATTACGTAATTAGATATT
>CAZVLV010000198.1:0-3518 GCA_964628015.1 uncultured Aquiluna sp.
GGAATCAAAAGTACATTCACCATTTATGACACCGCAGATTCACTGCGCCTGATCACTTTGATCCTTCGCGATCTCAATATTGATGCCAAGACCACGCGCCCACGAGCAATTCTCAGTCGGATATCCGCCGCCAAAAACGAGCTTGAAGATCAAGAATCTTTTGCAACGAGCGCGGAGAGCGACCTGGACAAGATCGTGGCGGAGATCTACCGGGAATACCAGTCTCGTTTAACGCTGGCCAATGCCTTTGACTTTGATGACCTTATTGGCACAACGGTTGCTTTGCTTCAGCTTTTCCCCGAAGTCGCAGATCACTACCGACGCAGGTTTCGATTCATTTTGGTGGATGAATACCAAGACACCAACCATGCCCAGTACATGTTGATCAAGGAATTGGTCGGTCCAGAGGGCGGACCCATCCCACCAGGGGAGTTGTGTGTGGTCGGAGACGCCGACCAATCGATTTATGCATTCCGTGGTGCGAGTATTCGCAATATTGAAGAGTTTGAGCGGGATTACCCCAACGCCCGCACTATTTTGTTGGAACAGAACTATCGATCGACTCAAACAATTTTGACTGCTGCAAACGCCGTGATCGCCAAGAATGCATCTCGTCGCGCCAAGAATCTGTGGACGGATTCAGGTGACGGTGAGCAGATCGTTGCCTATGTCGGTGACGATGAACATGATGAAGCATCCTTTATTGCCAGGGAGATTGATCGCCTTTCTGATGCCGCTATTTCTCGCCCCGGTGACACCGCCATTTTTTATCGGACCAATGCACAGTCACGCGCAGTAGAAGATGTCTTCATTCGCACTGGCATGCCCTACAAAGTTGTCGGTGGCGTTCGTTTTTATGAACGTAAAGAGGTTCGCGATGTCCTTGCATATTTGCGTTCTATTGTTAATCCGGCAGACGAGATCTCCATGCGAAGAATTCTCAATACTCCCAAGCGCGGAATCGGGGAGCGCGCTGAGGCAATGATTGGTGCATTCGCAGACCGTGAACGAATCTCGTTCTTTGATGCTCTGGTGCGCGCGGAGCAAGCACCGGGATTAGCAACCCGATCTTTGACCGCGATTAAATCTTTTGTCGCCTTGATGCAGGAATTGCAAACTCTGAATGAATCCGGCACCGCGCCCGCCGTCATGGTGCAGGCTGTTGTCGAACACAGTGGCATACTGGAAGAACTTCGCAAATCCATTGACTTACAAGATGAAGGCCGTATTGAAAACCTCGCGGAACTTGAATCAGTGGCCGCAGGGTATTCCGCAGATAACCCTGAAGGCACACTCCTTGACTTCTTGGAACAGGTTTCCCTTGTAGCCGATGCCGATGAAATCCCCGAAGGTGAAGATCATGGTGGTGTGGTGACCCTCATGACATTGCATACCGCCAAGGGATTGGAATTCCCCACGGTATTTCTCACCGGCATGGAGGAAGGAGTCTTTCCCCATGCTCGCTCGTTCTCTGACTCGAAGGAACTTGAAGAGGAACGTCGATTGGCGTACGTGGGCATTACGCGGGCACGTGAACGCCTCTATGTCACGCGATCACTCATGCGCTCTGCGTGGGGCAGCCCCTCCTATAACCCCGAAAGCCGATTCCTCAGTGAAATTCCTGAACACGTCATTCGCTGGGAGCGAGAAGCGCCAGCCAACTCCATGTTGTCAGCAGGGGTCACAGGATTTGGCTCGAGTTCGTCTTTTGGTTCAGGAATTCAGCGCGGCGGTCGGAAAGTGGAGGCACAAGCAATTTACCTCAATGTTGGTGATCGCGTGACCCACGAAAAATTTGGACTAGGCACCGTCATCGAAACAGGTGGTACAGGAGACAAAGCGGACGCCACCATTGATTTCGGAAGTGCGGGAGTGAAGAGATTGTTATTGCGTTATGCCCCCGTTGAAAAACTGTAGGTCAATCAATGTCTTTCAATGAAGATTTTCTACCCGAGATCCGGAAGCAACTGCCATTGCTCGGGGATCCTGAAAGAGCCGTTGGTGCACAGAAGTACATGAAGAACATTGCACCGTTCTTGGGAGTGCACACTCCAGAGCGGCGTGCGTTGGTGAGGCGTGTGTGTGCAGACACTTCGGCACCCTCTGCGTCTGAGCTCGCTCACACTGTTCGAACTCTTTGGTCGTGGGATCAGCGGGAGTATCACTATGTCGCCTATGACCTGTTGTCCCACTTCAATGACTCCCTCGATGATCGTTTTCTCGAGGAACACGTGGCGTTTCTGATCGTGAATAAATCCTGGTGGGATACCGTCGATGGCCTTGGCTCAGCCGCTGTTTCTCCTGTCACTGTGCGTTATCCATGCGTACCCCTCATGCGCCAATGGTTAATGAGTCCGAATATCTGGCTCAATCGTGCGGCCATCCAGCATCAGAGGGGTCGAAAGTCAAATACAGACATTGATCTCCTACTTGAATTTTGTGATTATCACTCGGACTCTCGGGAGTTTTTCATTACTAAGGCAATTGGATGGGCATTGCGAGACCTCTCGCGAATAGATAACGCCGCAGTTGAAACATTTCTCACGGAACACCCAGATTTGCACAAGGTTGCTGTTCGAGAAGCGGTAAAGCTTTCCCGGGCGTAGTGAATTCTGTTTAGCGCTCCACTGAACGAGTTTTTCCACTCGCTGCAATTACCGCGTCTGCAACGGCAGGTGCCACCGATGTATCGAAGACACTGGGAACGATGTACACGGGGGAGAGTGCATCTGGGGCCACGCAGTGAGCAATAGCCTCGGCGGAGGCCACAAGAACTTCCTGAGTAATTTTCACAGCGCCACTGTCGAGAAGACCCCGAAAGATTCCAGGGAATGCCAGAACATTGTTGATTTGGTTGGGGTAATCACTGCGCCCGGTGGCCACTACCTTGGCCACCTTGGCTGCTTCAACAGGGTTCACTTCGGGGTCAGGATTGGACAGAGCAAAAACAATGGGATCGTTTGCCATGGTTGCAATGTCCTGGGCATCAATGAGATTTGGTTGGGAAACACCAATGAAGACATCGGCGCCTGCCAAAGCTTCCTTGAGTGTTCCTTCAAAACCGCCAAGATTGGTGCGCGTTGCCAACTCAGCCCGAGACGGATCAAGATCGCTTCTCTTGGTGGAGACGGCGCCCTTCGAGTCATAGAGCATGATGTTTTTCAATCCGGCAAACATCAGCAACTCGGCAACGGCAGCGCCTGCTGCGCCCGCACCAGACATCACGACATTGAGGTTGGCGAAGTCTTTGTTCACGAGTTTGCTGGCGTTGATCAATGCAGCCAAAACAACAACCGCGGTGCCGTGCTGGTCGTCATGGAACACGGGAATATTGAGTTTCTTGCGCAGCTTCTTTTCTACTTCGAAACAGCGAGGTGCAGAAATATCTTCAAGGTTGATGCCGCCGAAACCTGGGGCGATCAATTCCACGGTGCGCACGATTTCATCGACATCTTGGGTATCAAGACAGATTGGCCACGCATCTTAATCAGCGAATTTTTTGAATAATGCCGATTTAC
>CAZVLV010000199.1:0-3509 GCA_964628015.1 uncultured Aquiluna sp.
TGCGTGTTTCCCTATGCTGACCTAATGCCTTTCACACCCGTGGGGATCTATGTCCCCCTTGTCACACCCTTTGATGCACAAGGTCAAATTGACGTTGACACTCTGCGCGTTGCCGTGCGATCCATGCTGGCAGCCGGAGTCCACGGAATAGTTGCGGTGGGCACCACTGGCGAGGGCTATGCACTGAGTTTTGATGAGCGGCGTCAAGTACTCAACGTGATCGTGTCAGAAGTCTCCGGATCAGTTCCGGTACTCGCAGGCGTGGGCGGCATGTCCACCCACGAAGCCTTGGATCAAGCTCTCCTTGCAAAACGTGCTGGCGTTACCGGTCTCATGCTCGCCGCGCCCTCATATTGCTTGCCCACTGATTCTGAACTCGCATCACATGTCACCACAGTGGTGCAAGCCATTGACCTGCCGACCGTTCTCTATGACTATCCTGCACGCACGGGCGTAAGTTTTTCGCAGGAGGCACTCACGTCGGTTGCATCGTTACCGCAGGTGGTGGGAATAAAGGAAGCATCAGGAGACCTCACTCGCATTCCATGGCTGCAATCGAACTTCGGATCTGATTTAGCGATTGTCTGTGGCGCCGATGTCGCATCTGTGACATTCTTCGATGCGGGAGTGACATGTTGGATTGGCGGAATTGCGAATTTACTGCCCGCAGCACATGTTGCCATGCTGGATCCCACTCAACGTAACGCTGTCTATTCAGCAATACTCCCCACACTTGAATTCATTGAATCTGGCGACTACAACGCCAAAGTCAAAGCAGGAATGGCACTACGAGGTTTATCTGTGGGACAACCACGAGCACCTCTCGCTGACGTTACCCCTGTCGTGCGAGATCAACTAGGAAGTGCTCTCGATTCCGCAGGCCCATGGGCGCCACCCTTGGTGGTCTAATCAGTGACACACAATAGCCAATTCCCCGTAGACGCCGACATCATTGTGATTGGTGGCGGGATTATTGGCATGGCCATTGCCGCAGCATTAAAGGATCATTCAGTTCTCGTTCTTGATTCAGGTTCTCCTCGATTTGGCACGTCCATGGCAAATGCCGGTCACATTGTGGTGAGTCACGCAGCACCATTTGCTGCACCAGGAATGATCCGCATGGGGCTTACATCACTTGCACACCGCGATGGATCATTTGCTATCTCACCTCAACTACCACTCTCGGGCCTTGCCTGGCTGGGTGCCTTTATGTCCAAGTGCAATGCGGAAAATGTTGCAAAGCTCACTCCAGGGTTACTGTCTCTGCTAAAGATTTCCGCTCGGCAGGTTCGCGAGTTAGGAATACCCACCACACCTACTTCGCTGTGGGAAGTATTTACTTCGCCTCATGCCCACGTTGATGCACTGCAGGAAATCGAACATATGCACCAGATTGGACTCCCTGCCCATCTCATTGATAAATCCGAAGCCCTGGAAGCCGAACCATTGCTGACATCACGGGTTAAATCTGTTGTGGAACTCAGTGAGGACTTTGGCGTTAATCCCGAAACACTATGGCACACACTCAAAGATGCGAATCCCAACACCACGTATGCACTTAACACGACCGTGGACTCCATATCAGTGCTCCCTAACCGCGTAGTCGTTGGCGCTGAGGCCTCGAGTTACTCCGCCCGGAAAGTTGTGATTGCTGCGGGCGCTTGGACACCCAGCGTGGCTGCACTCGTGGCAGTCCGACTTCCGATTATTGCTGCCAAGGGGTACTCGATCACAATTCCTGATGTTCATGTCAATGCTCGACACCCAATGATCCTTGCCGATGAAAAAACTGCGGTGGATCCCATGGGTACTTCATTGAGAATCAGTGCCAGATTTGAATTGACTCGCGCAAGCGATCGACGTATATCGGAACGCCGCATTACACAGTTGTATAAGACTGCCATGCGCACATTACGCTTACCGCCCATTCCTGCCTCGATTGAATCACTCTCACCCTGGACTGGCGTGCGGCCAGCAAGTGCAGACGGCGCGCCATTTATCGGACCGCTTGCTCGTTCGCCGCAGGTACTTGTGGCTTCTGGACACGGAATGATTGGCTCCGCCATGGCCTTGGGAACCGCAGACCTCATTGCCAGATTTCTTCGTGGTGACAGAATCAGCGAAGCCGAACTCGCACTGACTCCGAACCGCTAGGGGAATGATGGAAACCACTCGCATGTGGCACTGTGTGGATTCGCACACGGAAGGTATGCCCACTCGCGTGGTTGTCGGTGGCGTCGGTGTGCTGCCGGGTGCAACCATGGAAGAGCGCCGTCAATACGTCATGACAGAAGCCGATCATCTTCGCCGGTGGCTCATGTTCGAGCCTCACGGTCACGGAGCAATGAGCGGTGCCATATTGCAACCGCCAACTCGCCCAGACTGCGACTGGGGAGTTGTTTACATTGAAGTATCCGGTTGCCTACCCATGTGCGGTCACGGCACGATCGGCACTGCCACGGTTCTCGTAGAAACAGGTATGGTTCCCGTCACCGAACCCGAGACCGTGATTCGACTTGATACTCCCGCCGGCCTTGTTATTGCTCGAGTGAGAGTGGAAGGAACCCGAGCTACGAGCGTGACCTTGGAGAATGTACCGTCCTTTGTGACTGAACTTGATTCCACAATTGATGTACCAGGATTGGGCGAGGTCCGCTACGACATGGCATATGGCGGAAACTTCTACGCGATTGTTGAACTCGCTGACATTGGAGTGGAGTTCGGTGTTGCCAATAAAGATCAGTTGCTCAGCGCTGGACTGGCAATCATGAATGCTATTAATGAGCAGCAACCGCCCGTGCATCCAGAGAATCCGGCCATTGATCATGTCCACCACGTCCAGCTGGTGGCGCCCGGCAGTACTCCCACCCATTCCCGACATGCCATGGCTATCTATCCGGGTTGGTTTGACAGGTCTCCGTGCGGCACCGGAACAAGCGCTCGGGTAGCTCAACTGACCGCACGAGGACAACTCCCCCTCGGCGATACTCTAAAAAATGAGTCACTGATTGGAACACACTTCCTCGGTCGCGTAAAGGACACCACCACTGTCGCTGGGATTCCCGCGATCATTCCTGAGATCACCGGGCGTGCCTGGATCACCGGAACATCAATCCACATGCTGGCACCTGATGATCCATTCCCCGAAGGCTTTTTACTGTAATGGCCAAAGGGGACACTGAACCACGAAGTAATCCTGAGATACCTAAGCCCGATCGGCTCAACCCCGATCACCCCCACTATTTCGCCATCATGGCCGCACATGATTCGGCATGTGCAACAGGCCAAGCGGGCTACCTCGATCCCTTCACCGGCTTATTCGCCATGACCTGCAACCACCACCTTGCACGCGGTTTTTGCTGCGGTCGCGGCTGTCGGCACTGTCCCTTTATCTAATTTCCGGTCCCGATTTCTCTGAGCGATCACACCATGGCTTACCGTGATCATGTGAGAACGCGACCGAGGCAAAGAGTCTTCAGTGTGGCACTTATCGCCACCTTGATTTCCGG
>CAZVLV010000200.1:0-3508 GCA_964628015.1 uncultured Aquiluna sp.
GTTTAGTAGTCCTGACAGGAATTGTCACCGCGATGACCTCACCATTGATCGCCTCCACTCCAGGTGCCAAGGGCCGCACTTCCACCTGGATTACCGGAGGGGCAGGTGGATCAACCATGACAGTAGGTGTGGGTTCAGGAGTTGGTGTGGGTGTGGGTTCGGGGGTCGGTGCTGGCACTGGTGTTGGATCAGGGACCGGGGTTAATGCACACCCGCTGGGGTTCGCCGCCACGGTGCTCACCAAATATGGATAGCCGTTGTTGTAGGTCGAGCAGATTGCCCATGTAGTTCCTCCATCCCAATAGGGGCTAATGGACCAGCCAACCCCTGCATATGTGCTAATCCTCATCATGTTCGTTGTGCTCTCCCCCTGAGCGACTGAACTTGACCAGGTTCCATTTCTTCCAATGGCAGGCTGAGAATTAATCGTGGAGTCCCATAACAATCCGATAGCGGTGGGCAAACTAGTAATCCTGAACCCAACGAGCGAACCGTTATCTGTCGGTGCCGTGACCAAGCCAGTTCCATAGAAATTTGTGTATTGCCCCGAATTAGCAAACCCAGCCAAAGTTCCCCCTTGTCCGGTCGAGGCCGTTACCGTCCCTTGTGAAAAGCTATCAATCAGTGTTGTCCTCGTTAGAAGTCCTGCTAATCCACCGATCCCAGTATTGCCCGTTGTGTTGCCAGTGGCAAAACTTCGAGTAATTGAGAAAGATCCGGCGCCATCACCACCGCGTCCAACCAACCCACCAACTGCAGAAATCCCTGTAACGGCAACCGAAGAGCTTGAATCAGTAATTGAACTTGATTTCGCTACATTGCTAGTAGCGAAATACCCAACAAGCCCACCCAAGTTCACACCCGCAGAGATGCTTCCAGTTGCCGTAACGCGACTCAAAACAGTGTCGGTTGCATACCCAATGATTCCCCCAATGTTGTTGTTATTTGTATTTGTTGCACCCACGAGATTAATTTGGACCGAACTGTCGGTAATCGTTGAATCCGCTGCAAATCCAGATATACCCCCGATATACATCCCGTCCGTCACATTGATAGATGTACTTACAACGACGTTGGAAATTGTTGCGGTAGAGATGTTTCCAAATAGTCCCCGATAATCCGATGTTCCAGTGAGCGTGAGGCCCGTAATGGTGAACCCGCCGCCGTTATAACTTCCCGTAAATGGTGTCGAAGAGGTGGCGATCGGCGTCCAGGTGCCTGTTAAGGGAATATTGCTTGTTTGTAGGAAGTCGTAGCCCCAACAGTTGCTATCTGATGACAAATATGTGAGTTGGGCTGCGCTGCTGACAAGATAGGGAGTGGAACCGGATCCTGTGCCACCGGAGAAATTACCGCTGATGCATCCGTTGGCGTGAGCTCTAGGCATTCCCACAATCAGGCTGGTAGTCCCTAACAGGGCGGCGAGAAGGAGCGAGACATGTCGGCGGATAGGCATTCAATGAGTATATGGTGCGAATACTCGGATTATGAGGGTGCGCAGCATCGCCATCTCTCGGGTGGTTGGATAGACACCTAAGGAAGAGGTGTGTGTGCGCGTTCTGGTCACCGGCGGTGCCGGATTCATTGGAAGTCACTTTGTGCGTGAATTGCTTGGTGGGTCCTACCCGGGTTTGGGAGCTATTGACGGTGTAACTGTCTACGACAAACTCACCTACGCGGGCAACCTCGAGAACCTTTCTTCAGTGTCTGGCGATCCTCGCTACACATTTGTTCAAGGAGATATTTGCGACGGCGACCTACTCGATCAGGTACTTCCCGGCCACGACCTTGTGGTGAACTTCGCTGCCGAGACACACGTGGATCGCTCAATTCACGGCCCCCAAGATTTTGTCGTCACAAACGTTGTGGGTACACAGACAGTGTTGGACGCATGTTTGCGCAACAACATTCCGAGAGTGGTGCACATTGGCACCGACGAAGTCTATGGATCCATTGATGAAGGATCCTGGACAGAAAACGAACCACTGTTGCCCAACTCACCGTACTCGGCAGCGAAAGCGGCCGCTGAATTACTCGTTCGCTCCTACTTTGTCACCTATGGATTGAACGTGTCCTCAACCCGGTGCTCAAACAACTACGGCCCCTATCAGTTCCCCGAAAAAGTCATTCCCCTTTTCGTCACGAACTTAATCGACGGGAAGAAAGTTCCCCTTTATGGCGACGGGCTCAATGTCCGTGACTGGCTGCACGTTGACGACCACTGTCGCGGCATTGCACTGGTAGCCGAAAAAGGTGAAGCGGGCCAGGCCTACAACATTGGTGGCGGCCTGGAACTTAATAACAAGGAATTAACCGAGCAGGTGCTCGCGGCCATGGGCGTTGATTGGTCCATGGTGCAACCGGTCAAAGACCGAAAAGGACATGATCGCCGTTACTCGGTCAATGACTCTAAGTTGCGAGCATTGGGTTATGCACCACAACACAAATTTGCGGATGGACTTGCCGAAACCGTTCAGTGGTACAAAGACAATGAAGCCTGGTGGCGACCGTTGCAGGCAAAGGCAGCTATTAAGTAGATATTGCGGTGAAAAATCAATCATGAAAGTTCTCGTCACCGGAAGTAATGGGCAGTTGGGGTCCGAACTGGTCAGCCGCTACGCCGAACGACCAATAGATACGGTGTTTGTTGGAGATTTACCTGACTTAGACATCACCTCACCCGAGTCAGTTTTCGCGCTCTTTGACGAAATAACCCCCGATGTCGTCATCAACTGCGCTGCATGGACAGCTGTCGATGCCGCTGAGGAGAATGAACGTGGTGCCTACGCAGTGAATGCCGAAGGCCCTGCGGTGCTTGCGGCGCAATGCGCGCGGGTGGGAGCACGTTTGATTCACGTTTCCACCGATTATGTTTTCGCAGGAGATGCGACCGAGCCGTATCAAGAGAATGACCATGCCGAGCCGGTCACAGCTTATGGCCGCACCAAACTTGCGGGCGAGAAATACGTACAGGAAATCCTTCCCAATAATCACGTCATTATTCGCACGGCGTGGCTCTATGGCGTGAACGGCCAGAACTTTGTGAAGACAATCATTGGTGCACTCGAGCAGCGCGATTCCTTAACCGTGGTGACCGATCAAGTCGGGCAACCCACATACGCAGGGGATTTAGCTGATCAAATAGTCGATCTCATTGATATACCTGAAGCGCGTGGAATTTTCCATGCCACCAATAGTGGGGTTGCGTCCTGGTTCGAATTCGCCCGACAGATTGTCACGGAAATTGGTGGAGACCCTGAACGAATCCTTCCCACGGATTCATCTAGCTTTGTGCGATTAGCACCACGGCCGCCGTATTCCGTCTTGGGTCACGGGCGTTGGGCGGAGATTGGAATGCAACCAATGCGCGACTGGCGAAAGGCATTACATGAAGCAATTCCAAAAATTACCCTAGCCAACGATTGATCCATGCCTGCACGTTGTCCATAGTTTCCTGATTTGCCTCACCAATTTTTCTGATAAGTCTCTCTTGGGAGATCGTCTTTAA
>CAZVLV010000201.1:0-3493 GCA_964628015.1 uncultured Aquiluna sp.
CTCGGCTACTCGTTGAAAGTACTGAAACTCGTGAAGAATCTGAATCGCTCGCGTTTCATGTTCCGGAGCAATAACAACATCGATGTCTCCCATTCGACGCAATCCCCAATGCCCAATGATTGCTGAAATTGCGCCGCCCTTGATAACGCGATAGGAAATGCGTTCTTGATTGAAAGTAACGAACAGTTCCCGTGCAGCTGCAAATCGAACAGCATTATTTGACCACGATGCTCGATACACACCTCGCAGGCGAGGACCCTCAATCAGGGGTGAAAGTCCTTGGAGATTGAGATAGATCTGGGGCATTGCTCTAATCACAGTATGAGGCAGAAGATCAAATGGAATTGATTCGTTGAGCGCCGTCCACGCGGCTAGTCCTTGCTGTGAGGACCCGAGAGCGGAGATTGCAGTCAAGCCCATGACGTCAATGTCATTGTCGCTTGAAGTTTTCTGCATCGTCCATTCTTCTTCTAATCTGGAACTTCATCTAATGTGAGTTAGTGCTGGTGGCGAAACTGAGTCTATAGAGGGCATGAGGGTAAAGCCCCTGCCAAGATATCTCCGTGAACACACAGTCTTTGCTCGACTCCTTCAGCGCTGTTGTGGGGGAAGCGCATGTACTGACAGAGCCAGGGGCAATAGAAGGTTTTGTTGTCGACTGGACCGGTAGATATCAGGGGAGTGCTCTGTGTGTGGTGCGACCGGGAACCGTTGAGCAAGTGGCATCGATATTGCAAGCTTGCAATATCGCTGGTGTCAGTGTTGTTCCTCAGGGAGGAAACACCGGATTAGTGGGCGGCTCTGTTCCCACTCCTGACTCGGGTGCCGTGGTGTTGTCCTTGACGCGGTTGAACCACATGGGTCCAGTGGATCCAGTCACCGGACACCTCACCGTGGGTGCGGGGGTGACCCTCGCGGCACTGCATGCGCATGCACACGCTGCCGGTTGGACCTTCGGTGTTGACCTTGCGGCCCGCGACTCAGCAACAATCGGTGGCATGGTGGCCACCAACGCGGGTGGCATTCACGTGGTGGGCAACGGCATGATGCGCAAGCAACTCCTCGGCATTGAAGTGGTGCTGGCCTCCGGTGAAGTGATTCGCAGCATGTCCGGTTTGGCTAAGAACAACACGGGATATGACTTCTCGCAGTTGTTCTGTGGCTCGGAAGGAACCCTCGGCGTGATCACCGAGGTGTCACTGCAATTGATTCGCCCCCGCGACACAGAGTTGATTCTTGCCGGTTGTGATTCGGTTGAAGCAGCACTGCTGATCGCCTCACGTTTCACTGGACGTCTAGCAGCTGCCGAGATCATGGATCGAGGTGGAATTGATTCAGTGTCACGGGTCACCGGAATTACTGCTCCCTTCCCTACTCCTTTTCACGTATTAATCGAAGTAACCGGTGGCGTCTCTGCTGACGCTCTGGAGGATCTGGAGCATGTCACTCTGGCCATGGATGCACGCGATCGGGAAAACTACTGGGCGCTACGCGAACGCATCACCGAGGCCATGGCGGTGGAGTGCACGGGGATAAGTCACAAACTCGATATCAGTGTGCCCCTCGCTGATTTGGATTCCGTGTATCGAGAGATCACCGTGTATCTGGATCAACCCGGTGTTCGCGATGTTGTTCTTTTCGGCCACCTGATGGACGGCAACTTTCACGTGTTCTTCACCACTGACGCTGACGGTTCAGACGAAGAAGCACTCGATACAGCAGTACTGGAACTTGTCGCGTCCCACGGTGGATCGATTTCCGCTGAGCACGGCGTTGGTCACATGAAGGCTGATCATCTTCACCTGTCCCGCAGCGCTGCGGAGATCGCGGCCATGCGGGGGATTAAGAAAGCACTGGATCCCAAGGGAATCCTCAACCCCGGAGTGCTCCTGCCAGTTTAAGTGGTGCGGTCAACCTCGTTTGCATTTCTCCGAACAGTATTTCACTTCATCCCACGTTTTGGCCCACGCTTTGCGCCACACCATCTCGCGCCCACAACGTTCACAGACTTTGCGGGGAAGGTCGCCCTTCTTGACGTGTTTAGGCATGCGGTCATCAATCGTTGAGGATTAACTGGGCGAGTTGTTGCGGGTCACTGACAATGTCAATGGCACCGGCTTGTTCTAGTTCATCCTGATCGCCATATCCCCAGAGCACACCAATGGAATTGATGCCATGCTCCTTAGCCCCGTGAATATCGTGGTGACGATCCCCAATCATGAGCATGCGGTGGGTATCGGGGTGCGTGCCGGTTGCTTCCAAGGTGTGCTTGATCACGAGAGACTTGGAATCCCGACTGCCATCAAGGGCGGCAGCGCCAATGAATTCAAAATACCGATCCAACTCGAAGTGCTGCAGGATCCGGGTCGCGGAGTACTCGGGCTTACTGGTGGCAGTGGCCAACCGAATATTGCTTTCCTGCAATGTTGCCAAGAGTTCAGGAATACCCGGGTACACGCTGTTTTCAAACAGGCCGACATCGTGGTACCGCTCCCGGTATTTCTCAATCGCTTGGGTGATCTGGGAATCGCTCATGCCGAACTGCTCCCGGAAGGTCACCGCCAGCGGCGGTCCCAAATACGTCCGCATGGTCGCGCGATCAGGAAACTCAATGCCCTGCGCCTCTAGGGCATATTCAATGCACTTGAGAATCCCAGGACCCGAGTCCGTCAGGGTGCCGTCGAGGTCAAATAAGACGACCTCTACATCAAACTCCGAACGTTGTGCCATGTCTGCATCCTTTCAGGCGGGAATATGGCACGGTATGCCAGTGACTTTGCCGCAGGTGATTGCCCATCGTGGAGCTAATGACACCGAGCCCGAGCACTCCATGGCCGCATACATGCGCGCCATTGAACAGGGAGCCAATGCGGTCGAATGCGATGTCCGCCTCACCATTGACGGCACCCTGGTGTGTGTACATGACCGCCGAATAAACCGCACCAGTTCCGGTCGCGGCACCGTGTCTAGTCAGTTTCACTCCGAACTCGATATCAGTGACTTCAGCGGCAGCTTGGACAACTGGATGGATTTTGAAGATCCCAGGCCCGATGAAAGCCGCACCAGACTGCTCACATTAGAAACATTGTTGACACTCGTGCTGGATGCATCACAAGACATTGAGTTCGCCATTGAAACAAAGCACCCGGTTCGCTACGGCAAGTATGTGGAAATCGAACTCTTCGAGGTGCTCAGCCGCTACGGTCTCGCCAACTCCCCACGCGCACGCGTCATGAGCTTTAGTAGGCGAGCAGTCCAACGCTTTAAAAAACTGTCACCGGGTACCGATGTTGTCTTCCTCCAAGAACAAGTCGGCCGCAAGTATCGCGACGGAACACTTCCCGAGGGTGTCGCCATCTCTGGAATTGATATTGAATACATTCGCAAACGCCCCGAATACGTTGACCTTGTGCACCGCAAAGGAGGCAAAGTGCACGTATGGACGGTTGATTCCATGTCAGATGTTGACCTGTGCGTGGAACTAGGGGTGGAT
>CAZVLV010000202.1:0-2796 GCA_964628015.1 uncultured Aquiluna sp.
TGCATCAGGGTTGGCTACCGAAACCGTCACCATGGTGTTGACCACCAACGCCACCGCAGAAGTGGATCCGCATCTGCGGTTTACCGACATTGCCATCACCGACTCCACACCCGTCAATGTGGGACACGGATCCCTCATTCAAGTCAATGGGAGTCGCTGGCATGCACCTAGTGGCGCTCGCGATGTCTATGTAGATCCGCTTATTCACCGACCACTGGGGCGCCGATCGGTGACTTCCGGAGAGATCGTGAGCGCAGGTGAACTCAATCTTCCCGATTATCTGGATACACCCGCGGTGCGTTCGCTCAAGGACATTGCAGTGGTTTCCGACGGACACGCATTAACCGAACAACAGAAAACTCAAGTGCGCGCCTGCGGCGCGGTAGTGGTGGATTCGCAGTCATCTGAGCGCTCACTCACCGTGAGCGACATCAATGCTGTATCGATTGCAGGTCGCTCCACCGCATTGCGCGGCCACACCGCGCAACCCCTAATTTTTGGCTGGCCCAGTGTCACCATGCTGTTAGCTACCCACCGACCAGATTTTCTGCATCGCATTGTTGAGATGCTGTCCCAACAGACATATCCGGTGCTCGAACTTGTGGTGCTCACTCACGGATTCGACCTCGATGACCACATCGGTTCACATCTATCCGAATTGCGTTATCCGGTGATTCACCAAGAACTCCCTAGCCACATGAATCTCGGTGAGGTGCTCGCGGTCGGTACGTCTTTGGCCAGTGGTGAGCTCATCACCAAAATTGACGATGATGACTTCTATGGCCCCGAACATGTCTGGGATCTGGTGACTGCTCGAATGTATTCGGGTGCACAAATAGTGGGCAAGGCCTTAGACCATATTTACTTAGCTGCTCAGGATCGCACCGTATTTCGCCCCACCTATGCAGCGGAAAAATACGCAGACTTTGTTGCAGGGGGAACCATGTTGATCTCTCAGGGTGACCTGCGAAGTGTCGGTGGTTGGCGACCCGTACCCAAATCGGTTGACCGCGCACTCCTCGATCGTGTTGCCCAGCACGGTGGATTGGTGTACCGCACACATGGACGCGGGTATATCTATGTTCGGCATGGCAATGTACAGAATGAAGATGTACAGAATGGAGATGTTCTGCAGGCAAATACATCGCTTGTCTCCGATGCTCACTTTGAAACCAAAAACCAAGGAAGTACACAGGGATTAGATCGCTCGGTGCTCGCAGATTATGGATCCATGAAGTGAGTGCACTGCCCAGCGTTGCAATAGTGATGCCTATTCTCAATGAAGAAAAGCACATTGCGCAGGCAATTGAACGATTGCTGGAGCAGGATTACAAAGGAAGTATGTCGATTGTGATTGCGGTGGGTCCTAGCCGCGATCGCACAACTGATGTTGTCGATTCATTGGTCGCACAACACTCGCAGGTGATCCGAGTGGATAATCCCAGTGGCCGAACTCCATCGGGGCTCAACGCAGCCATCGCAGCAACAGATGCTGAAGTGATTGTCCGAGTGGATGGGCATGCACTCGTTCCTTCCGATTACGTTCGTCGCGGTGTGGAAACACTCATGCGCACGGGAGCCGACAACGTGGGCGGCATCATGGATGCTGAAGGTGTCACACCCTTTCAACGTGCCGTTGCTGCCGCCATGACATCAAAGTTTGGGGTGGGCGGTGCTGCATTTCATGTGGGGGGTCACGAAGGTGAAGCCCTCACCGTGTATCTGGGGTGTTTTCGTAGAAGTGCACTTGATCGAGTAGGCGGATACGACGAATCCATGATTCGCGCACAAGACTGGGAAATGAATTACCGCATTCGTGACTCAGGTGGAACCGTGTGGTTTACCCCCGACATGCGGGTGCGCTACCGCCCTCGGTCGACACCTTCGACATTAGCTCGACAATATTTTGGTTATGGAACGTGGCGCCGCGAAGTAGCCCGGCGTTATCCCGACACTATTTCCATGCGCTATCTCGCAGCACCCGTCATGGTGCTTTCCGTGGTCATCGGGGTTGTTCTTGTGATCGCCGGATTAATTACAGGATCATCCGTTCTCAGTCTGATTGGACTCATCCCCGTAGCACTCTATGGTGCGGGATTGTTGGTTGCCAGTGTGATCACGGGGCGCGGGGTCACCAAACTCCTGCTACTTCTCGTGTTTCCCATCATGCATTTTTCGTGGGGAACCGGTTTTCTTCTTGGACGGGCGCGGTCATAGCCATGTCACTTTTCACAAGAAAGAAAAAGAATAAGTGGGCAATAGTGACATCGGTTCCCAAGGGTGAAGCCGGTCGCCAGTGGGGTGATTACTGGTTTGCCCAGGATTTAGCGGATGCCTTAATCCAAGAAGGAATGGAGGCAACGGTCCACTCACGTGCGGGTGCACAGTCACCTGCTCGGCATGACGACGATGTCATCGTGGTGTTACGCGGACTCCGACGAGTAGTGCCCAGCAATGACACAGCGAAGTGGTTTCTCTGGGTGATCTCTCACCCGGAACTCGTGGAACCAGGTGAAGCAGACCAATACAACGCTGCATTCGCTGCGAGCGAATCGTGGAACCCCGGTGGCGATCTAGGAACATTTGCGCCGTTACTGCAGGCGACAAATGTAGATCGATTCCGTCCAGTTACGGCACCCGAGAATTCCGGAGTGTTATTTGTTGGGTCCACTCGCGGGGAGTTTCGTCCGATTGTTCGCGATGCCCTGACCCAAGGAATTCCTCTGTCGCTCTACGGTGTGGGGTGGTCCGACTTTGTTGACCCGTCCGTAATCAGTGGCGAGTTTCTCGACAACT
>CAZVLV010000202.1:2806-3490 GCA_964628015.1 uncultured Aquiluna sp.
ACAACTCACAATTGCCTGCAGCGTATTCCAACGCAGCGTTGGTGCTCAACGATCACCATGCAGACATGGCGGCGCATGGTTTTCTATCTAATCGACTTTTCGATGCCGTGGCAGCAGGTGCTCGGGTGGTGAGTGATCCGGCAACGGGGTTGGCGAATGTTTTTGGGTCCAGCGTGGTCGAGTATCAATCACCAGAGCACCTTGCCGAGATTGTTGCCGATCCGGATTCCTTCTTCCCTGATTCCACGGCTGAGAGCGAGCGAATTCGTCGTGAGCATAGCTTCACGGCACGGGCCCGCTATTTGATTGAGCAGGCTAATCGTGATTGATGTCTCCGTCATTCTCATTGGGTACAACGATTCCCAGCGCCTGCCGGCTGCGTTGGCTTCCATTCAGCAGCAGTCCCTGCGAAACATCCAGATTATTGCGGTGGACGATCACTCGACCGATAACTCCATGGAGATTTTGCACGCTGCAGCACGAAGTGATCCGCGAAATCACGTGGTGCGGTTACCGATAAATTCGGGTGGGTGCAGTGCGCCGCGAAACAGGGGTATGGAATCTGCCACAGGTGAGTTCGTCATGTTTTGTGATTCTGATGACACGCTGGACCCCCATGCATGCCGCAACTTGGTCACCGCCGCTCGGAACATTAACGACGATGTTGTTGTGGGGGCGTCTGAA
>CAZVLV010000203.1:0-3488 GCA_964628015.1 uncultured Aquiluna sp.
CAAGAACTAGCACTTCAGGATGAGCGGTGAGAACAGAACCGATCGCGACTCTTTGCTGTTGCCCACCACTTAAGGAACGCAATGGTCTATTGCGCAAGTCAGCTAATCCGAGAAGATCAAGGGTTTCTTCCACCCTGCGCCGCATGGTCTGCTGATCAATGCCGAGGCTTTCCATGGAGTAGGCAAGTTCATCCTCCACGAGATCGGTAACAAACCCCGTGAGCGGATCTTGTGGGACGAACCCCACGAGATCGGCCAACTCCCTGGGAGCGAAATCTTGTGTGCTGCGGCCGTTTATGGACACTCGCCCTTGAAGGTACCCACCTGAAAAATGGGGAACAAGTCCATTGATGGCGCGAAGGAAGGTGGTCTTCCCGCTACCTGTTGCACCCACCAAGAGGGCTAATTCGCCATCTGCTATCTCGACGGAGATATCCCGAAGAACTGGGTCCGAAGACTCAGAGGAATTTATCGGTGGGTATGTGAACGTCACATGATCAAAGACAATCATGAGCTTGCACCAGCTTTCTTTGATTCACCAGTTGGTGAATCGTTTAAGTGTGATTCGTTTAAGTGTGATTCGGCTTGCAAAGTAAATGTTGACTTCACAGATGAAGCAAATGTGGAAGTTATGGTTGAAGGTGGAGGTGGACTTGTAAATGCAGGAGTGATGGAAATGCCAAATGCAACTAGACCCCACAGCGGCAAAGGTGGCCATTGATTCAAGGCGGGGTGAAGTTGCTCCCAGTAGAGCTGGTTAGTTCCCACTCTCATATTCGCCCAGATGTATATCCCCAGGGTCATAAGTCCGGCACCGGACACCAGATATTCCGGAAGACTCCATGTATCTGGCCTATACACACTGCGTGTGCGATTGTGACCGGATTTCCACATGGCGAAGACCGCGAGAGCCGCACCAAGGCCTAAAGCAGGTAGGCCCATGACCTCGGGGGCACCAGATGTGAACAGACCGTAAAGGCCAACGGCAATGAGAACTATGGACACAAGCATGAGGGCGATAGTCATGCGACGCGAACGTAATGAATGGTCATTAAGCCTTCCGTAGCCGCGAGAGTCCATTGACGCTGCCAAGTTAATCGACCGATCGAGAGCTCCTGCTAAAACAGGGATTGCTAACGATGAATATGCCTTAAGTCCGTGGCTTCGGCGTCCACGTAGTCGACGCATGTCTCTGATCCGAACCGCATCGGAAATCAATTGTGGGATGAAGCTGAGGGCGACAACAATGCTGACACCCAATTCATAGAGGGCGGAAGGGACCGCTTTCAACAGTCGGTATGGCGATGCAAGTGAGTTCGCTGCACCAATCACAATTGCGATCGTTGCAAGTCGCAGACCATCGTAAAAAGCTCCAAGCAATGATTCCAACATAATCGGTCCGCCTAAGCGAAGGCCGCTCATCCACGTGGGAAGGGAAAGGCCCGGAAGTGAAATCAATAATTGATTTCCCGTAGCAGCTCCGAAAACAACTTGGAAAACAACTCGAATAACAATAATGAGTGCTCCCAATGCCAAAAAGAATTCAAAGGATTTGCCCCAGGGTGCATCAGGCTTGCGTCGGGCAACAACTATTGCAGCTGCGGCGATCAGGAGAGCGAGGAGCAGTGGGTTTGTCACCCTGGTCGCGGCTGCTGCCATTGAAAGAGCCCACACCCACCATGCCACGGGGTGTAGCCAGCGGGCTCGCATGACGAGGTTCATGTAGTCCGCTTTCGCCATAAGTAAAAACCCGCCACGGCGACAAGGCCAATGACGATTGCGGTGCCTAGAGGAGCCGCTGTATTGGCGGCAGACTGTTCTTCGTCAAGGGATTGACCAACACTGGAATTACTCGTTGCAGACGGTGTGCGTGTTGCAGAGTCGATGGATACCTCTGTATCGACAGTGGCTGAGCATTCCATAGCTGGATATGAATTGATAGCGCAAATAAACCCATTCTCTGTGCGCAATTGCGTTACCGAGTTGAGGAGTTCATATCCACTCGCGTCATTGCTTCCAACTGCGCAGGCCAGCAGAAGTGCGGGTGGTGTTTGTCCCTCCGGCGCAATAGACAGTGATCCGGAGTCAATCACCAACGCCACACGTTTTTGCCCAGCCTCACTCGTTGTGTCCCCGCAGGCGTCCTTGAAGGCTACGAGTGGATCGATTTGTGGTTGTACTGATTCGGAATCAGCGTCTGTGGCTGCGAAGACCCAACCTTGAACTGCTCCGTCAGCAGGAAAAGTACTTGCCGGTCCCAGTTGGGAATACACCCATGAATCTTCCTGAGCGGACCAGAAGTTCCAGAATCTATATGTACTCGCGTGTGCCGCCCCAGGCATGACCATGCTCACAACAAAAAGCGCTAACATGAAGTACGCAGTTCGTTGCTGGATACCAAGGGCGGCCACGCGGCGCATTTACTTAGTTTCTGACTTATTTATCTCAGCAACGAGGTTGACGCCGCCGAAATTCTTGGGGTTAGACCCTGTGGCAATGCTGACCATCAGGAGTGAACCCAGTGCACCTGCATTCGGTTTGCCTTCTGGAAGGGCCCAGCTTCGGGAGTTCGCCTTCAGAGCAGCTGTTGCTTGTGTGACCGCCTTATTCGAAATGCCCTGGGATGTAAAACCGATGAGCGCAAGCGCGGTGTCACCGAAACTATTTCCTTCATACGGGTAGTAGTCGAGTAATCCCGAGGGAGCGATCTCTTTGTTCAGGTAACTACCAAGCTTTATTGCGGCATTCTTGCCACATTTTGGGCTCGAGCCGTAATCATCGGGTCTGAACGTAGGTAACGTTGCTGTGATCCCGAAGAATGATTGAGCCGATGCAGAGTTGTTTGCACCAGGTACTGAGGACTGATACACCGAAGCCCCTCCACGTGCATCTGAGCATGGGATAACGAGTGACCCTAAATAGCGCTGTAACTGTCGCGAAGTCGCGGGGCTGTAGCCAAGTCCTCGAAGGGCTGCCAAAGCGATGCCGGTGGCATTTGCATCGGGTGTCCCGTTAGCGTAAGAAGGAATACCCAATCTCCCGTTGGAATCAGTCTTAGCAACGGACACTAGCCAACGAGCGGCTTTGGTGGCAGCTGCTTCTTGACCTGCTGCTTCCAGTGCCATGAGTGCCCACGCTGTTTGGTCAGCCGAAGGGCCACTGAAAGTGGCAGCATCGGATGTACTGCAAGGAGTCGAGGTATTTGCACGGTAGCCCTGGAATGAGCCGTTCGCGCATTGTTGCCTCAGGAGCCAGTTAACGGCGTTTTTGCTGGGGACGACACGCGCTGAAAGAAGTCCCAGAATTGCTTGCGACTGCAATTGCACAGACGCAAACAGATTTGGTTCCCCATACAGCCCACGGTCATTTACGGCGGCATGTGAGGGTGTGGTGAAAGTGGTGACGCTGAGTGCGATAGCGCTCGCGGCAACGATAATGCTGCGCACAATTCGCGCATGCTTACTTCTTGCTATGACCATGATGGTCCT
>CAZVLV010000204.1:0-3481 GCA_964628015.1 uncultured Aquiluna sp.
TTTCCCTGTTCATCCAACGGCGCCGTGTGTGGGTCAAGGTGCGACCCGATCCCGAAACTGGCGGAACTACAGTGGAGGTAGCAGGATTAGCAAAAGCATCCGGCGATGACCCGAAAGAGAATGTTGACGAACTCATGAAGTACCTGACAGGAGAGACAAAGTGAATTCCATCGATCTGGCGGAAATGAGCAACAACTTTGTCTACGCGAGCATGGTCACCCTGTTCCTCGCCACGATTTTCTTTGCCTTGTCCTATTCCTCCGGCCGAACTCGCACTGAAACTCGCGCATTGGTCGATTCAGCGGGTGAATCTATACCTGTCCAGGGTGATTCCGGAGTGGAGCACAAGGCGATAAACCCTGGTTTCCGTATGGGCAATATTGGGCTTTCGCTTTCCTGGTTGTCGGCAGGACTCCTACTCATTGGCGTAATCCTCCGGGGAATCTGGGCCGATCGTGCGCCCTGGGGCAACATGTACGAGTACTCAATTACATCTGCTCTTGGAATTTTGCTGGTGTACTTAATCTGGTCGACCCAAAGGGATCTTCGCTGGCTCGGAATGTTTGTCACCATCCCGGCGCTGTTGACTCTCGGAGTCGCTATCACCATTTTGTACACCGAGGCCGCGCAACTTGTTCCTGCTTTGAAGTCCTATTGGCTGGTAATCCACGTCTTGGCCGCAATTATTTGCGGGGGAGCGTTCACCGTTGCAGCTTCGACGGCTGGGCTTTCGTTGATCGCGGATCGTCATTGGATTAAGCAACTTCCCAGCCGCGAGACACTGGAAAAACTCACTCACCGAATTGTGGCGTTCTCATTCCCATTGTGGACATTTGCGGTTGTAGCGGGTGCAATCTGGGCGGAAAATGCATGGGGGCGTTACTGGGGCTGGGATCCCAAGGAAACATGGGCATTCATTACCTGGGTGATTTACGCAGCGTATTTACACGCGCGATCCACTGCAGGGTGGAAGCATCAGAAGGCTTCCGTGATTGCGATCATGGGGTGGCTGGCGTTTTTGATCAACTACTTTGGCGTGAATATTTTTGTCAATAGCTTGCATAGCTACGCAGGCGTGTAGTCAGTAAATAAAGAACGTCTAAACGCCAGCGTTAGGGATTCTGTTCCCTACGCTTACGCATTTTGTCTGACCATGCGCGTTCTTCCAGGGTGCGAAGGAACTTGGGGTCATCGTCTGGAGCTCGAGGGGCGCGTCTTTTGGAACGAAAACCTGACTGAGGCCATACCCGACCAAAGAACAACCAAAAAACCCCTCCGATTATGGGAAGAACAATCGCAATAATCAACCACACATATTTGGGTAACGTCCGCGTGCTGGATTTTGGTGTGCGAATTACATCAATGATTGTGTAGATATAAAAAGCGAGTGCGAGGAGAATCACACCGAGTCGTAGGACCATTGTGTCTCCTTTCACCTGCGACCTGTTGGGTATCCGACACAGTGCACCTGGCCATGTGTGAGAAATTGTCTCTCATGTCCTCAGGGGCCTGTGACACGAGGGTAAACCAAACCCTCCGCGGGCGCAGGGGTACGGTGCACTTGTGGGAACAAAAGGTCGCGCATGGGTCATGTACACCGTATTTCGAGTCCTCTTTTTGGTCATCGCCTGGCTACTGATCCAGGTCACCACCCCCGTGCGTGGTGTGTGGGCGGTTGCCTTGGCCATCGTGGTGTCCGCTGTTTTCAGTATTTTGTTACTCGGCCGCCAACGTGATGCCATGAGTGGATCCATGTTTGGTTTTTTTCGACGGATCAATGAGCGCATTGATGCTGCGGCCGCAAAAGAGGATTACGACGATCCAGTGATCGTTGCACAGGGTCACGATGATCTAGTGGTCGTCACACAGGATCACGAAGGCGTAGTCACTGTGGTGGAAGACTTCACGTTAGATCGAAGTGTGAGCGAAACCGAGTCCCACGCCAAAAGTGATTCCGTAGAACAACAGGAGAATCCCGGTCGACTTGAGGACCGGAATTAGGTCAGGCCCCTTGGCGCCCCGGGCCACAACCCGAATGGGCGAGATAGCAAGTGGTGCGGCGAGGTATGCCATCAGGGCAAATGGTGTGGAAATCACCGCTGTGATCACGGGAACTGCAAAGCCGAGCGCCACTGTTGCATAGAAGAGTGTGCGAGTTTTCGGATCACCTAAACGCACCGCAAGTGTTTTCTTGCCATGTTCCGTGTCCCCTGGAATATCGCGAAGGTTATTGGCAATCAGTATCGAGCAGGCAAGTGCGCCCACGCCGATACCCGCCCACAGTGACACCGCATTGAGTTGCAATGTTTGAACATAGGCGGTTCCCATGACGGGGACCACCCCGAAGAAGATGAACACGAAAACTTCGCCGAGGCCGGCGTAGCCATATGGTCGCGAACCACCCGTATAAAACCAAGCCGCTGCGACACTTGCCGCACCCACAGCGAAAAGCCACCATTGTTCGGTGAGAAACACCAACACGGTACCTGCCACCATGGCAATGGCAAAAAAGATAAAGGCAGCTCGCTTGACAGCTTGAGGACTCGCGAGTCCTTGACCTACTAAGCGAACGGGGCCAACGCGCACTCGGTCTGTGCCACGAATTCCATCGCTGTAGTCGTTGGAGTAGTTCACACCAATTTGTAAAGCCACGGCAACGATGAGAGCGAGCAGGCTTCTTGTTGCATTAAATGCTCCGGCACCAACTGCAATTCCTACTCCGATGGCAACGGGCGCGAATGCAGCGGGCAGAGTGCGTGGGCGCGCACCCTGAATCCATTCTGATGTTGTGGCCACCGGCTAACCGTAGAGGTGAGGGTTGGCGAGAGTCTGAATCTGTTGGCGATCAGGTTTCCCATTGGGCAGATACGGTAGTGAATCAATAATCAGGAAGCGTGGAACAGCGACATTGCCTAGCCGTTGCGAGATGTGTATCCGTAGATCATCCTGAAATCCAAGGTCGTCACCCGTCGGCACAATCACGGCCGTGAGGTCGGGTAACACATAACTATCGAGCACCATCGGGTGAGCATCAATAATCTCTTTAATGGCGTGAACAGAAATATTGACACCATTAATGATCACAATGTCATCGATTCTTCCGCTCACGTGAAGAATCCCGGTTGCATCCAGTTCGCCGAGATCCTGGGTGGTGAAACGCCCCCGGAAGAACTCCTGCTCCTTTGCGGTTTCAGATGGTCGGTAACCCGTTGCAATCACTGCGCCCGTCACTGAGATAACGCCAGATACGGGGTCAATGTCAATCCCCACACCGGGCGCAGGTATTCCATTAAATACACAGCCGCCACTTGTTTCGGTCATTCCATAGGTAAATGCGACGGGAATCCCTTGATCACGTGCATGAATCTGATCGCTCAGTGGTGTAGAAGAACCACCCACGAGTACCGCTGCGAATCGAGACAATGCATGGGTTCCTTCTTCTGTAGATAGCAGGCGACGTAGTTGCGTGGGGACCAAAGAA
>CAZVLV010000205.1:0-1172 GCA_964628015.1 uncultured Aquiluna sp.
GCTTCTTGTGAGCGTTGACGGAGCGCTTTACACGTGCCATAACATCTCCTGCTTTCTAGTGATAAATCTTGTGGGTGGAAAGTGAATTAACGACCGAGAAGACGCTTAACACGCTTTAAATCAGCGGGCGCTACTTGTTCGTCCGCCATGAGGCGACGGGTTCTCTTGCTGTTCTTCACTTCCAGCAAGTGGCGACGGTTTGCTTGTTCGTGGGTGATTTTCCCCGAACCGGTCACCTTGAAACGCTTCTTGGAACCACTGTGGGTCTTTTGCTTCGGCATGTTATTTCCTTTCAGTCCGCTTCGGTGGAAGCGGAAGCTTCTGTATCAGCAGAGGACTCTGCCTTCTTACTCTCGGCCTTGCGACGCAGTGGTGCGAGCACCATAAGCATGTTGCGACCGTCCTGCTTTGGAGCCGCCTCAACGAAACCAATGTCAGCCACGTCTTCAGCAAGGCGGCCAAGTAGGCGAATACCTAACTCGGGCCTACTCTGTTCGCGGCCGCGGAACATGATGGTGATCTTGACTTTGTCACCCGCCTTGAGAAAGCGAATCACGTGACCTTTTTTCGTTTCATAGTCATGTGAATCAATCTTGGGACGAAGTTTCATTTCCTTGATCACAGTGTGTGACTGATTTCGGCGCGACTCTCGATCCTTGAGAGCAGCTTCGTATTTGAATTTACCGAAATCCATGAGTTTGCACACTGGGGGCTTTGATTGCGGTGCGACCTCAACGAGGTCAAGATCCGCTTCCACGGCCAACCGAAGTGCATCCTCAATACGGACAATTCCCACTTGCTCGCCAGCCGGACCGACTAGGCGAACTTCAGGGACACGTATCCGGTCATTGATCCGGGGTTCGACGCTGATGGCGCCTCCTCATCTACTCGTTTCGTTCGTTCAGGTTCGTTCGTTCAGGTTCGTTCGTTCGTACCTTTTCGATATTTCACGTTCCCCACACACGAGAAAACCCCCGGTGCGCAGGCACACGGAGGTATCGGCAGCATGCGTTGACGCACACCCATGGGTGGTGAAGCCCATAAACCTCTGAGGTGAGATCAGGAAACCTGATCGCCAGGAGGTGGGAGCCGATGCTCCGCTTGCCAGACCCGACATTGCTGCCGAATCGAGGAAGTGCAAGGGTAACAGCCGTGACCGATGAGACCTCCCC
>CAZVLV010000205.1:1182-3468 GCA_964628015.1 uncultured Aquiluna sp.
CCTTGACATTGCCGAAGTGCCTGCCATCGAGGTGGTGTTGACCGTCGGAATGCACCTCATGTCAGCAGCAGCCATCGCTTGTGGCTTGGCCGATGACGACAGCGAACCGGATCTAGCTGAAGCACGCATCTTGATCACGGCACTCGCCGGCCTAGTGACCGCCGCCGCTCCCGACTTGGGTTCCGTCCACGCGGCACCCATGCGAGATGGGCTCAAAAGCCTTCAACTGGCATTTCGTGAGGCGTCCAGCATCCCTGACCCGCCCGGGATGGGGCCTGGTGAGGCGCTCACCGGGTCAGTGGTTTAGTTCCTCAAATCAATGGCAATTCCCTCGGGCGTGAATGCATGGATATCCCCTTGACCAGTGAGAAGTTGCGCCACCAACTCGACGGAATCAGGGGCGACTTTCACAACAAGTGGTCCTGAATCGGGTGACACCACCGTGGCAGATTCGATTCCCGAACCCTGCAGCAATTCCTGAATGAGAGCAACAGCCCGCCAACGCTGATCCTCTCCTGAGAGGTCGACGAGATCGGGAAGTGTGAGCGTGAAGGGTGTGGGGCCTGCAGGGTCAATAATCAATGCACTCGCAGATTCATCGAGAGCAGCAACACTGACATCTTTGCCTGATATTGGAATGGGCCTCGCTTCTGGATTCCAAGATTTCATGGCGTCAATTGACGTGAATGCGAGAAGCCCAACTCGACCATCAGATGCGGTGAGACACACAATGGACATGTCAGATGTTTTCTCGTGAAGTAATGCACTGGGGAGCTTCTCATGAACTGATGACTTGGTCAGCGCAACGAGAACTCTAGAGCCCTTGAGAGCATTCACGATATGCGAGGAGTCGCCACTCGTGAGCGCCTCGACAACACGCGGATCGGCTTCACCGTGATCGTTTCGCCATTGCTCCTGCGGATTCTCAAGTGTTCGGTTGCCACCAAAAGATGGCACGTGGGCATTGGATGCGGAAACCTGGTGATCATTGTCTGAGCCCCTGCCGTCCATACCGCGAGCCTATGGGTGAAGAATCCACGCGTGCCCACCACTCCTCAAGAAAAAAGCGTTCCACATGTAACGCCTGGAGTGCTGTTAACGGCGATTGTTTTGGTGGCATTAAATTTACGGGCCGCACTCTCGAGCCTGCCCACGGTGATCACAGATATTCAAGATGCAACCGGGTGGTCTGATGCAACGCTGGGAATACTCACCACGATTCCCGTGTTATGCATGGGATTACTCGCACTTGTTGTTCCAACACTCATTGAGCGATTGGGACGCAAGAGATTGATCATCATAGCGCTGCTTGCACTCACCGTAGGCATGTTGCTGCGGGCATTGGAGTCTTTTCCAGCCTTGTTATTTGTGTCAGCATTTCTTGCAGGACTCGGGATTGCCCTCTCCGCAGGAGTCATTCCAGGAATAGTTAGGGAACAACTTCCAGACTCATTAGGAAAAGCGAACGCACTGTGGACAGCAGCGCTCATGGGAAGTGCGGCATTGGGCGCAGCATTTACAGTTCCCATTGCGATCTGGCTCAATTCCTGGTCACTAGCTCTAGCCGCATGGGCGTTACCTGCCATCGTGGCGTTGGGTTTCTGGATGTTCGCCGAACGACATTCACCACCGCACGACCGAACAAGCGTGGTGGTCAAACTCAACTCTCTACCTTGGCGAAATACATTAGCTTGGGCGCTCACACTTAACATGACAATTAATTCAATAGTGTTTTACAGTTCAGTGGCATGGATTGCACCCTCATTTGTTGAACGAGGGTGGAGCCAGGAAGATGCTGGCTGGTTATTTGGAATCTTCGCTGCAGCACAAGTCGTTTCCGCACTATTGCTCGCGGGGCTATCCTCCCGAATCACTTACCGCAGAACTTTATTTGCCGGCACAATCCTGGCTACGGTTTTCTCGTTACTGGCCATTGGCTGGCTTCCCGAGTTCTATCCGTGGATTCCACTGCTGATTTTTGGATTTTTCCTCAGCGGCACTTTTGCTATGCTCCTTGGGTTACTCAGTGAATATAGTTCCAACGCCGCGAGTGCAGCAAGGTTGACAGCCATGGCGTTCTTCATTACTTACACGGTTGCCGCATTTGGACCATTCTTTTCCGGGGTTCTCCTCGATACTTTTGACTCTTGGCCCATGGTGTATTCGGCACTTGCCGTCATTGCGTTAAGCCAACTGCTGGTGGTGAGACCGCTCACACACAAAGTTACCGTCGCTTAGAGCCTGCATGCATGGATATCCGTCACCAAGATTCCTTTAGCCCCCAAC
>CAZVLV010000206.1:0-3454 GCA_964628015.1 uncultured Aquiluna sp.
CACGCTTGAACATGAGCCACGCCATCTATTTGACCGGTCCGTAGGAGTTCTTCAAGAATCCAGTTCACCATGCCGCCTGAACTTCCTCGCGTTCGGAAATCACCTTCCAGGACATGCCCTACGTAGGTTTCCAGAAAGCGACCGATCTCTGCATGGGATTGCTGTGCTTCCGGAAGCAGGGAGCCGGAGAGGATATCCTCGCTGGGAGCCTCCGGAGAGAATGAACAGAGTTTGGAGAATGATGCTGTAGACGGGTTTGGTACGTCTGTGAGAGAAGGAACGAACTGACCTTGTGGGCTTAGTCGCATGGGACCTGCCTGATTGCAGACAGCAACGCACACGCCACAGCCAATACATAGGTTGGCCTGAACATTACGTTCGGGCTCAACGATTGATTATCGTTTGCCTTCAATTGACGCACCTCAATACGCGGTCGAGGTATGCTTGTGAGGATTCGCGTAGCCTGTTGATCCGCGCGGCGATTTCTAGATTCAGTGGCTCGTTTAAGCGTTCGATCCAGGATTCCGCCATGTTCTCAATTCGAACTTGGTGCCTTTCAGCCCCCACCATGGATAGAAGGTCATGAATCTTGATTACGCGGTACGGGAGCGATTCACACACGAAGGGTCGCTCATATTTCAATGAAAAGACGCAACCGTGGAAGAAATTGGTTGCAACCGCACGGGCGTTTCGCATCAAGTTTACAAAGTCATCAGGGCTGGCCGAGAGGCGGTTTTCATCGGCCCAGTCGTTATGGTAACCCACACTCACAAGCCGAACCCCTGCGCCTTTGGCCCATCGTTTCACTTGCTGTCCCAGTGGCTTTGTAAACCCCCAACCGTAAACGACCGCATAAGGCTGATCCGGGAGCTGGCTGTCGGAATCGGGATTGGGCTCAAATTGCAGGCAGGGATCGAGCACCAATTCCGGCTCAATTCCAACAACATCGCGGATGATTTTTTGCGAGTTAAGGTCTCGCACGGAGATCGCCTTGAATTGCCGCAAGTTCTCCGCAAATCGGGCTGGTAGCTCCTCGGTAGCTGGGTAACTACCAAAGCTGGCAGCATACGACACAAGGCTTCGGCTTCTGATTCCTTTACCAAAGAAGAGTTCTTTACCCCCATACCATGGATGTTTCAGATTCCAGACCTCATCGCTCCCCACGATGACCGAATCGTACTCTTCCATGGTTGCAGGTTGATCGAGAGATAAAGTGCCTGACAGAGGTAGACGATCTTGAGCTTTCTGAAATGCTCGAATTTTTCTCCCATAAGCAGGCATCGTGATCAAAGATCGGAACTCCGGCGAACGCGGAAAGTATCCGCATTTCCATTCCGAGAGATCAACCCGCCATGAATGATGGTCCAAGATTACCGCGTTGTGGCCCATTCTCTGCAATGCGTCCACCAAGCACCGCGCCTGCCAATAGGCACCGTAGTTAAAGCACTTGTGGAACGTCAGAACTCCTAGTCGCAGAGGTATTGGCATGTAAGGAAAACTGTCTATCAGGAGTTCACTTGTGTCAATCAGAAGTAGTACCGCGATGGATGACCGATGGCCTTTCTTACTGCTCCACTCTATCCACCCCAATGCAAGGTTAGACAGATTATATAACAGTTTACGGACTACGAGGACTCGGGATAAGTCCAAATATCTGTTGGGAAGGGTCGCCAATTTGAGAGCTTCAGGTTCGCAAAATTCGAACATCCGCCTGACCACCATTCACTGGTAACCCGACGTGTGAACGAGGCAGCTATTCGAAATTGTTGGAGACAAATTCTCGGCCTGCGATTTGGCCTACGAAAGTTCGCGCAAGTAGAGACAGCGCAGCAAACGCCAGTACGCTTCTTCCGCCTCATCCACCGCGCTGCCACGTCCGTCGATCATGACGCGATTCTCTGCACAGTGGTGCTCAGCGAAGATTCGATGAGTCTCGGGGCTCGTTCCAAACGAAGACAAGCCACCTTTGCTCGCCATCGAAACGGCGAGGCGATCACGCACAAAGACTGTCGAGTTGGTTTACTTGCCCTCAATGTTTTCCTTGATTATTTTTGCTGAGACACCGACTGCCAGCACGCGGGATGGAAGGTCCCGTATTACGACCGCTCCTGCACCGACAACAGTTACAGGCCCGATGTTCAAGTGGTCGACGAGCGTTGCTCCAATCCCAACGTAAACCCCCACGCCAATCCGGCACCCTCCTCCAATGTTGGCGCCGGGTCCAATGTTGGTGCAGTCTGCAATTCGCACGTAGCTGGACGATGTCCGTCGGCGATTGTCGAGCAGATACTAGACCATGTGATTGTCCATCAGTGTTCATCAGCGTCCATTAGCGGTCCGATTTCTTGAACCGCTGATAAACGCTGACGTCGGAACTTGATCAAGCAACTTGGGCCAAGCTTTCGATCATGGTCGAACGCAGCGATGGCGGCATCGTCGACGCTGAAATCATTTGACCACGCTCGTGGATGTTACGGTCCCAAAGTGATTCGCGTCGAGTATTTGCCTTTGAAAAGCAAAAATGAATCGTAATCGCGCCTAGGGAACCAATTGGAAACGTCCGGTGGTCTGAAAGTGGTGATCAAATGACGCAATCTTTCTTATTCCTAAGTCGACTGCGACCACATGCGAAGTGCAGTCGGTAAAACTCAATCCCGCTGATCAGAGCCTTTGAAACAACAACCAACTTCGATGGAACTGATCCTCAGATAGCTTATGCAAAATAGCGGTATGTCCAACGATCACAAGAGCTCCAAACTCGATCGCTTTGGAACGCTCGCCGCGCATCAATAGAAGAGTCAAGGTCTCGTCTACGACATAGTCGCTTGTAACTATCGGTTGTGCGATCGAGTCAAACCACTTCGCTGTCCTTTGGTGGTTCGGATCTTTAGGCACAAGAAGCGAGTACCATACTCCGGTGTCAACGAAGATCATACTCACCCCCCATAGAGGAGCTTGTCGTGATCGGCACCTGAAAAACCATCATCACCGATGTCGCTCTCCGAAGCCAAAGAGGCAATACGGTGAACCTCCTGCTTGAGCTGTTCCAAACTGTCCTCGTTGACAACTTTCGCGATCGGACCTTCCATAAGCGTTATTAAGACTTGAGTTCCCTCTGGCAATTCAGAGTTTTCAAAGCGAATCATTCCGTTGTGAACTGTGCCTTTGATAACCACCGCAGAACTCCTGGTTTCGATCGAGAAACTTTCTCGACGACATTTTAGGCCGGTCTAGATAAAAAGTCACTTGATTAGCCCGAGATAAGCAGGGCATATAGGCATAGATCATACGGAAAGGATCACAACCACTACCTTCCTCCTCTTGTCAACTCACGAGTTCGAACCAGCGTTTCCAAAACGGGACCGAACGGGTCTCGAACTCCGTAAGCCCATGCTATCAAACACTTTACGCCTCCCAGGCAAAGAGAGTATTGTTACGAAGAGGGTTTCGCTCG
>CAZVLV010000207.1:0-3434 GCA_964628015.1 uncultured Aquiluna sp.
GCGCGAAGACGTCGAATCAATGTATCGCTTGTGCAGTGACGCGCACCACCACCATCTGGTCTGTCGCCAATGTGGTCACACGGTCGAAGTTGAGGGGCCAACGGTTGAACGTTGGGCTGACTCAGTGTCCACTGCGCACGGATTCACCGATGTGAGTCACACACTCGAAATTTTTGGCCTGTGCGCCAATTGCAGTCGCAGCTGACGTTATTTCGGCTCGGGATTGGGAACGGCACCACCGTAACGCCGGTCCCGAGACGCATAAATCTCGCATGCATGCCACAAATGTCGACGATCAAAATCTGGCCATAATGTGTCTAGGAATACCATTTCGGCATAGGCCGATTGCCAGAGTAGGAAATTACTTGTTCGTTGTTCACCTGAACTTCGAACAAAAAGGTCCACGTCCGGCATATCGGGTTCATCAAGATGCCGAGCAATCATTCGCTCATTTATCTTCTCAGGATTAATGGTTCCGCTCTTTACACCTCGCGCAATGGCCGTAACGGCATCGGTTATTTCGGCTCTTCCGCCATAGTTCACGCACATGGTGAGGGTGAGCTTTTTATTTTTTGCGGTGAGCTTCTCCGCTTCTTCGAGCTCCTTAATGACACTCGCCCACAATTTTGGTCTGCGACCAGCCCAACGAATGCGCACACCTAAATCATTCATTTCATCGCGACGACGTCGGATGACATCGCGATTAAATCCCATGAGAAAGCGGACTTCGTCAGGAGATCGACGCCAGTTCTCGGTGGAAAATGCATAGGCAGAAAGCCATCCGACGCCCAATTCAAGCGCACCGTGCACGCAGTCAAGAAGACTCGCCTCTCCAGCCTCGTGGCCCGCGGTGCGAGGTAATCCACGCTCTTTGGCCCAGCGACCATTGCCATCCATGACAACAGCAATGTGGCGAGGGACTAACTCAGAAGGCAGTTGCGGTGGGCGTGCACCACTCGGATGGGCAGGCGGCTGTGGATACTTTGTCATCACGGCATCGCTTTCACCGTAGGTGCTGTTTTCCGATCCACCAACGGTAATGACTTTAACCCGCGATCAAGATGCCACTGCAAAAACGCTGACACCATGCCACTGGCCTCGCCACGAATTCTGGGCTCACTCTGGTCTGCAATTACCCAATCTCCCGAAAGTAAGGCACCGAGAAGCACCACAGCCTCAGAAGTCGGAGCGGCCGCTCCTGGCAGGCGACAACGTTCACAGACCATGCCACCGAGGGCAATTGCAAATGCGCGGTGTGGACCTGGATCCCCGCATTGCGCGCAATCCGCAAAGGAGGGTGACCAGCCTGCAACCGCTAAAGAACGAAGTAGATAACTATCCAAGATCAGCCGCGGATCATGCTCGGCACCTGATAGCGAACGTAGACCGGAAACAAGCAGTGCGAACTGCGGAATCGCCGGTTCGCGTTCTTCGGGAGTTAACCGCTCGGCGGTTTCCAACATCGCGGTACCAGATGTCCAGGCAACATAATCTTCAGCGAGCGGAGCACCCAAAGCCGAAATGGTCTCTACTTGAGTGACACTGTCAAGGGACTTACCGGTATACATCTGAATATCAACGTGCGCGAACGGCTCGAGTCGACCTCCAATTCGACTCGATGTCTTGCGAACACCCCGCGCCACAGCCCTAATGCGGCCATACTGTCGCGTGAGAAGTGTGACAATGCGATCGGATTCACCGAGCTTCTGCGTTCGCAGAACTATTGCTTCATCTCGGTAAACCGGCACGCTACATTGTAGGTGAGAAATCTGTTATTGACCGAGCACCGCAGGCCAGGAGGCTTCATGGGTATCACCGAGGATCACATCGACCCGCCCGCGAACCCCAGCAACTCACCTGCGAACCCCACCGGTTCACGAAATATCGCCTTTGTCGCCCTTGAGCCCAGGTATCTCAAACGAGCGATATTCATGATCCTGATCGGGATCATCATTTTTCAGATTGTGACCTGGTCTTTCGCACTCCTTGCAGGATTCTTGTTCAACCTACTCTTGGCATGGCTCCTGGCCATTTCCATTGATCCACTCGTGACGGGCCTTGCTTCACGAGGCATGCGTCGAGGCGTAGCCACGTCTATCGTGGCAATTGGTGGCATTGTTCTTGTGGGAGGCTTCATTGCGCTTTTCGGTGGGGCACTTGCCAACCAAATCGCAGACCTGATTATCGCCCTTCCACTGCTAGTTCTCGACTTAGCCGAGTGGTTTAACGGCACATTTAATGCCAACATCAATCCCGTTGAGTTGACGGCGAACTTAAATCTGACAAGTGAACAAATAACAAGCATCGCTTCTTCCCTGGCCGGAGGAATTTTCGGTGTCGTGTTCAGCGTGATCAGCGTTGTCTTCAGTCTTTTGACAATCCTCGTGTTCTCTTTCTATTTTTCTGCCGATGCTCCGCGAATCAAGCGCTTCATTGCTGGATGGATGCCACATAATCGGCAATTGGTATTTATCAATGTCTGGGATATTTCCGTCCGCAAGGCAGGTGGTTTCGTTATCTCCAAGCTGGCACTTGCAACACTTTCCTCAGCCGCTCATGTTGGCTTCTTTTACCTGATTGATGTCCCCTACTGGCTGCCCATGGGAATCTTCGCTGGATTGGTCAGCCAATTCATCCCAACAGTTGGCACATACCTAGGGGTGATTGTTCCAGGTCTATTTGCCGCATTTGAACAACCGCTTGATGTTCTGTGGATCGTCATTTTTGCCACGGTGTACCAACAAATCGAAAACTATGTCTTCACTCCCAGGATCTCCACGGCAACCATGGACATAAATTCGGGAGTTGCCCTCGGTGCTGTATTTGTTGGGGCCGCCCTCTTTGGACCTATTGGTGCCATTATTGGAATTCCTGTTGCGGCCATCATCATTGCCGTTTTCGAGGCATATGGTCAACGATATGAACTACACCCTGAAGTGGAGGAGCGAACTCAGGTTCGGCGCAAGCGAAGCCCCGTGGAAGTTATCCGAGAAATTCACAGCTCAGAAACCGAGACGCCGTAATTGTTTGGGGTCGCGTTGCCAATCTTTGGCAACCTTGACTCGAAGATCTAAGTAGACAGCGACTCCAAGATACTTTTCAATCTCTGCGCGTGCCTCTGTTCCTACCGTGCGTAACCTCGCACCCTTTTTTCCAATCACAATGGCTTTCTGGCTATCTCGCTCCACAAAAATATTGGCATGTATATCCGACATTGGTCGGTCGGCAGGGCGACCCTCACGAGGGGTGATTTCCTCTACCACAACTGCAATTGAATGTGGGAGTTCGTCTTGTACTCCGCGTAGCGCGGCCTCACGAATAAGTTCAGCAACAAAAATTTCGGCTGGTTCGTCAGTTGATGAATCTTCAGGGTACAGCGGTGGGCCCTCAGGGAGTCCGTTGATCAACTCCCTTATCAAAATCTCCACTTGTTC
>CAZVLV010000208.1:0-3416 GCA_964628015.1 uncultured Aquiluna sp.
CAGATGCCCCTTTGGAAGATCTTCCCTTTGACGAACTTCGCCACCAGGCATTTCACGTGGCAGAGAAGCGTCTTGATATCGGTTTCTTCACCGATGTCTTCGGTCACATGCCCGGCATGGTGGCCATTGAAGGCGAAGGTGGGGATCTCGGCTCAATAGGGGGCACCTTCATTGAGACTGTTCGCGCGGTGAAGCAAATGTTTGGTGATTCAGCGAATAATCAACTTGATCCAAACACTGAAGCGTTATTGCGGGCCCGGTTTGCCACCTATATTCGAGAGCACTCAAAATAACCTGTGTAGCAACGAGTGATTAGCGGTCGACATCGCCAATCACAATGAATGTGCTCTTCACTGCATCTGCGAGTTGATCCATGTGGATTCCTGCGAGAGCATGTGCAATGGCCTGCATGTTGTTAAAGGACGCGGAACGTAACTTCAATCGCCACGGTGTTTTTTCACCAGCACTGACCAGCAACCACCCATTGATTCCGGTGGGTCCTTCGGACCAGGAGTAGTTGGTGCCTTCAGGTGCGCGCACCACCTTGGGTAGCACCACGTTGACGGGTTCGCCTTCACTGGCTTGCAGGTGCGGAATGCACATCTCCATAATCTGATGACTTAACTCGATCTCACCGATTAATTGCATAAATCGGGCTTCTGCGTCTCCCGTGTGTGGAGCCTGAACAGGATGTATATCCAGTTCGGAATACAACAGGTAGGGGGTTGTGAATCGAGTGTCATTATGCAGCCCACTGGCGTGCCCTACCGGACCACTTGCGCCGAATCCCAGTGCATCGGCGGTGGACAAGGTGGCGACACCCGTCAGCCCCAAAGCCGCAATGGTCTCTCTAGCTGCGGGTGCCAACTGTGCTGCGTCACGAGCAATGGCCAACGCCATGTCCAAAGCGCCTGCGGGCAGATCATGTGCCACTCCACCAATGCGAGCAAACATAGGGTGCACGCGGTTACCTGTGACATCTTCCATCCACTGCGCAATCCGCTCACGCACGGTGCGAGCCGCGAGGCCGGTATCAGGGACTAGAGAACCAGCGCCTAAAGAACCAGCGCCCAAAGAACCAACGAGAAAAGCCAGATGCGCATTAATACGTGTGAGCTCTGCCATCACCATGCGAATCCAGGTGGATCGCGCGGGTGGTGTGATTCCCATGGCCGCTTCGAGGGTTAATGCGACACCTAATTCGGAAGCAAAGGGTGCCAGCCAATCATGTCTATTCGCCAACATCATTATTTGGCGGTAATCGCGCACTTCAAAAAGTTTTTCAGCGCCTCTGTGCATGAAACCAATGCGCGGTGAAGCACGGTGAATAACATCGCCATCAAGATCAAGGTGTAATTGAAATCCGCCCTGGGACACCGGGTGGAATTCGCCGAGGTCAAGTGAAATATCGCCGGGGGCTAGACCAATGCCGACCGTCAGTGAACGCACGAGGGCATCGTTGCACGTGGGGGTTCACAATTGTTGAACCAGCCAGTGGAAGTCCGAATGCGGATCAGGTCGAAAAATCTGAGCGGCTGGTGCGCCGAGTGTGCGACCCACGTCAATAAGTGACTCAATACATACGTGGGCGGTGAGATTAGTGTGTCCATCTGGCACTGCTCGGGTGATTCGACCTGATTGATATCCAGCGAGAGTTCCGGCATCCCAAACTCCTCGCATTCGATCCGAGTGGGTTGTGCAGTAATCCACCAGAATTGCGCACCCGGAATCAAAAATGGTGAGCAGCGTGTGCCACAGACGATCGCGATCGATGCCAATTTCGCGTCGCGCTCCCGGGACGGTTGCAGGCCACCAGGTAGACAGCCACTCCTGCTCCTGTGCCGAAGGGGCACCGCCAAGTAACTCGGTACCGGTTGCTGGATCCACATGCATCACGTGCGGCAGGCAGTGGTCGTCTAACTCCACCACCTGACAGGGAATGTCATCGAGGAGTTCATGAGCAATCACCACGCCCGCGCCACCGACAGGTGCAAGGTCACGAACATCTCCCTCGGGGAAATTCAGTGTTGTCACTTTCCACGGGAGCTCGTATTGGCCGCAAAGAATCCGAAGATCACGTGCCAACTCACCCGCACCGCCACCGCAATCGAGAAGGGTGAAGGAATCCGGTGAACCAAGTTGTTGATATTGCACACGAGCAATACTGAATATCGTGCGTGCAGTTTCGGGTGAGTCCATGACGGCGGTGCGAAAGTGGACCGATGGATCAGGGTTGGTGCGATAAAAACCATGTGGCCCGTAATGAGCTAACTCCCATGCATCGCGCCAGGTGGGGGTCATGTCACAACACGTTAGTGACCCCTAGGCTTTCAATATGGATGCGCCCCACCGCCCACGCTTGAAAGTCGGTGTTGTCAGTGCCGGCCGAGTGGGCTCAGTTGTGGGTGCCGCACTCAGGTCGGCCGGACATCAGATCACCGGTGTCGCTGCCGTGTCGGATATTTCTCGGCTGCGCGCCGAGGCGTTGTTACCCGGCGTTCCCATCGAAGCGGCCGATCACGTTGTCGCCGGATGTGAGCTCCTCATTCTTTCTGTTCCCGACGATGTCCTTCCAGGTTTGGTACAAGGCTTTGCGCAGGCTGGAGTTTTTCAACCCGGACAGTTCATTGCACACACTTCAGGCGGATTCGGCGTCTCGGTGCTCGCACCAGCGGTGGAGTCACTACCCATGGCCATTCACCCCGTCATGACATTTACCGGAACCAGTATTGATCTGAGTCGATTACATGACACTCCATTTGGTGTCACCGCCGCCGAGGAGATCCGACCCGTTGCTGAAGCCTTGGTGGTGGAAATGGGTGGCGATCCGATCTGGGTTCCCGAAGATGCCAGGGCTGTGTATCACGCTGCCATGGTGATCGGCTCGAACTACCTGAATGTTTTGGTGAATGAATCTGTATCACTGCTGAAAGATGCCGGAATGGAAAATCCCAGCAGATTGCTGGCCCCGCTCCTGAGTGCATCCCTTGATAACGCCCTGCGATTTGGCGACAAGGCCCTGACCGGCCCCATAGTGCGGGGAGATTCGGCCACGGTGGGTAAACATCTCGATGCATTGTCCGATCGTCCGCACACACGCAGTGCCTATCAGGTTCTCGGAAGACTGGCTGTGGATCGCGCACTTGAAGCGGGAATGATTACGGTGGATCAAGCGGCGGACCTTCTCGTGGAGTTAGGGGAGAAATTGTGACCGTAGTGGTGCACACTCGAAGTGAATATGCAGCGCTCGCGGGGCGCGCAAGGAATGATCAACCGGTGGGAGAGCGCGCTGTCGTACCCACCATGGGTGCACTCCACGCAGGTCACATGCAGTTAGTCAAGGAAGCCAGAAAAGTCGTTGGTGACTCAGGTGAGGTCGTTGTCACCATTTTTGTCAATCCCACCCAATTCTGTGC
>CAZVLV010000209.1:0-1458 GCA_964628015.1 uncultured Aquiluna sp.
GCAATGTCCCACCTTGGTTCCTTCTCTCCAGAGGCTCTGGAAGCCTTTCAGAATGCGGTAGCTGGCGACTCGCCTGAGTTTTCCGAGGGTGAAGTCTATGACTTCGCCCGGTGCGTGCGTTCTGATGGCAGCGTTTATGGAACCGGAGGCACTTGCCGGAAGGGCACGGAGACGGGGGAGAAGGAGCTTTCACCAAGCGAGAAGCTGAAGCAAGGTTCTGCTAGTAACCCTGCCGTGATGCGCAGAGAGAAAGACAAGGCGAAACGAGAGGCTGATGCGAAGCGCATGTATGAGCGTTCTGCTGACCGTCGAGAAGCTGACGAGGCCCTCGGCAAGGTGAAGATTGTCTCCGCCGAAACGGCCAAGAAAATGAGCGATGCTGAGCTCAAGTCGCAAATGGATAATGCCAACAAGGCTGCATTTAGCAAGGGTGCTAACCTTTCTCCTGAAGTCATGAAAGGGCTCAAAGAGCAGCACGATATCGCCAGGGCTGAGTTAGATCGGAGAGAAAGCCAGGAAGCTGGAATTATTGGAACTGCCAACCGAGGCCAAAGAGCTGCGATGGAAAACAAGCGACATCAAATGGAAATGAAAAATCGCCAGGCAGATCGAGCCGCTGCGGTTCGAAAAATAGCCAAAGAAATGGGTAAGTCCGTTACAGACCCTGAAGTTGTAAAAGAGTGGGCTCGAAGGAATAATATATAATCCGAGGAGGAAATGCGCAGCATTTCCGACCGTTTGCGTAGAAAACATAGCAAAAAGGACCGCCTCCTCCCCAGGGTGCGGTCCATTTTAATAAATTCCCCTCGGAGCTAACTCATTCCGCCATCGCCAAAAACTGCTTGAGTTCCTCGCGAATGGCACACAGGGACTTTTCGTACTTGACTAGCAGCGCCTGTTGGCGCTTATCCAGTGAAACATTATCCTGCTCAAAGATTCCAGCCAGCTCGGCTATCTCCACGGGTTCGAACCCGGTTTTGGTCAGTGCGGAAAGCGTGAGGTCCATTGGAAGGCTTGACTTCGAGTTTACTTTAGTGTCCCCAGCAGTAACGGTGGTAAACTAAAGCTTTAGAAAAGGTTTGAGTTTCATTTAGAAATGTTGCGAACGCCAGTTGAGGTAAATCTCTTCGAATTTTCGATGAAAAAGCTGTTGGTTAGTGGAGTTATGCCCGTGCAGCGGAATCATAGACAGGAACAGGCTGGCTGTCAGCAGCTCCAAGTGCGAACGTTCTCCTGCCGTAAAGATTCGTTCCTCTTTTTCTCGTAACAACGCCCCGATACCCTCGGTGCCCTTATCAAAAAGCTGCACTGTGCCACCATGCACTGTGTAAATTTCTGCATCGATAAAGTCGTAGTTATAAATTGCCGAGTGACGCAGTTTCGCCCAGTCATAGTAGGGACTTCCGTACAGCTCTCCTCTCGGGTCAACCATCGTAACCGACCCTTTGGCATCGTCCC
>CAZVLV010000209.1:1468-3381 GCA_964628015.1 uncultured Aquiluna sp.
ACTGAAACACAAGTCACCGTGCATCAGTTGGCTTTCCGTCTCGAATTCATCGAGAGATTCTCGAAAATCTCGAAGAAATGCGTGAACAGTGCCTGACTCGAGCGATCCGGCATGGACGCGCTCTCTCACTTTCCGATACAGAATCTCGCTCTGGCGCTCTGAACTCCTGTATTGTGAGAATGTGAAATGAACTTCAATACATGCTTGCAGAATTCGATTCCATGTTTCCTCTGAACGATCGAAGAATAGATACAGTTCGCGCAGCGTCGGCAGATAAACACGCTCCATCGTGTACGACGCCTCATGCTTTGCTGTGAGATCGGCGCTCAGAATCCTTGGTGTGTGCGGAATGAGGCTGTCAGGAAGATTCTGGTACCAATTCCGCTCTGCAATGATTTTCGTTCGCTGCGTTGAGCTCTTTCGAACGCTGTGCTTGCTCAGTGTTACAGTGTTGAAAGACCGAGAGTTTCGCAGTCCCCGATTCTCCAGGTAATTGGCCAATGTACCAAAGTCTTTGACCTGGAGGTTTCTCGTTTCGATTCTTCCTGGCAACTTGGCCATTGCCGATGAGAACTGTAACTCTCCAGCAATGGTTGTCCCCTCCTCGATTTGCGCTCTCAGTGCCTCAGCTAACTCATTGCATTCGGTAAAATGGTAAACGCCGCTCAGTGCCTGGTTTGTTGGCGGTTGTTGAGTGGGTTTATCATAAAAGGTTCCAGTGTCAGGATCGATGAGGCACCAACGACTCCAGTCGCTAACCTTGAAGGTTGACACCCAGTTCGCACTGTAATCTATCTCTCCGTCACCAACGAGAATGTCACCGAGAACGATGAGAATGGGACCGCTCGCCGGAGCAACCTCGATTCCTGAGAGAATCGACTGACTCAAGCCACCCATGTTGGCAGGTGTCGTAATGGTAATGCCAAGGTCATACAACTCGGCCACTTCGCGGATTTTATCTGCTTGGTGTGACACGACAACACGGATGTCGGTACATCCTTGCGCCCGCATCCACTCAACATTCCAAACCAGCAGAGGCTTTTCTTTGTATGGCAACACACTCTTCGGGTACTCTTTCCCGAGCTCATAAAGGCGAGTGCCATAACCCGCCGCAGGAATGATTCCAATCATTGCTGCTTCGAGAGAATGTCCTTGTACTTTGCGGCAAACTCCTCTGGGCGAAGCGCCTTGTCATCACAGTAATAAGCCGCGAATGGCTTCCCAAGCAGCAGCTGGTCGTAAGGAATGTCGAACTTCTCACAGCATGAAGTGATTTCCCTTGTCACTTCCTCTCGGACTGCCTCGATGTTTCCATCGCTGCGGCCTTGTCCCCTTGCGGTGAACAAAATGATGTACCAGCCTGCTGCCTTCAGGGCACGCATGCCTTCCACCACAGGCATAATCGGTTGTGAGTTTTCATAATCTCGATTGACTGTCGTCAAGACAGTCTCATCGACATCGAAAACAATCGTTTGCTTTGCGTCGGGTATTGGCATGATTTAAGGAATTCTGAGGTAATTTAGAGTCGCCATCCGGGTCGTAAACCGTGGGCTTAGTAGCAACTTTCTCGAACGTCGATCGTTTCGTTCGTAATGGGTCGGAGCCGAATCTCCTTGTACTTGGCAAGCCATTCGTCCTTTGTCCGACGCATTTTGATCGAGGCGAACTCGCTGTACTGTGCGCAGAGCCGGTCGCAAGTGTCGTTATTGATTGCGAGCTTTTCTACCATGTTGTCGCACGTTCCGCCCGACCCGGAATGGGCCTTGGATTTGACTGCATGGTTGTCAAAGCGCAAGGTTCCGTTACCGTAAGCGTGATGCCAGACGGAAAGATAGACATCGTCCTTGCATGGGAATCGCTCGATATTATCGAATGCTTTATCCCCTGCGTAAAACGAGAACAGGTGACCCATA
>CAZVLV010000210.1:0-3379 GCA_964628015.1 uncultured Aquiluna sp.
AACACGCCGAGTGGGAATTATCGCCATAGAGTTGCGCACCCCTTGTGTTTGGACTAGATTCACACCCCTAGATGTAGTAGTAACACCATTGTGATTTGTCCACAGGTTGTGGTTATAAGCACACAGGTTGGAAACAAAACATCCACAGGTAGTCCACAGAGGAACAGAAATATCGTTTCGAATGTTACGGAAGTGACAGCCGAGGCGATTGTTAACGAAAGGGAGTGAATCCAGGTGAAGTGTCCTTTTTGCCGTGAAGATGACTCCCGGGTCGTAGATTCCCGCACAATTGACGATGGTTTAGCCATTCGTCGCCGCCGTGAGTGTGGCTCCTGTGGTCGTAGATTCACCACCGCGGAGTTTGCTGCCTTATCTATTGTCAAACGGTCCGGTGCCACAGAGGCCTTTAATCGTTTAAAGGTTGTGAGTGGAGTGCGCAAGGCTTGTCAGGGAAGACCTGTCAGCGAAGATGATCTTGCAGTTCTTGCCCAGCGAGTAGAGGACAATTTGCGGGCAAGTGGAAACAGCGAAATCCCAGCTCAGGAAGTTGGTCTTGCCATCCTTGCACCACTTCGTGAACTCGACGAAGTGGCCTATCTCCGGTTCGCCTCGGTGTACCGCTCCTTTGACACTCTGGAGGATTTCGAGGCCGAGATTGCACTTCTCCGTGCTGAGGGAGAACCAACAGGTCAAGAACCAATCCGAACCCCTCATCCAACTGAATCATCGACTACCCCATGATCAAAAAACCATGATCAATAAACACTGACCTCGACACGACAAATGAAGAAAGCATCGAACAACAATCACATAAGGACTTCCCACCACACAACAGATACGAAAGGTACGTTCATGACACAGGCACCAGAAGCACCGGTCATCACAGCCAAGGAAAGTTTCATCCATAACACCGTGAAAGGCCCAGGCCTTGTCATGAAACGGCTTTTCACCACAGAGGGTGTTCATCCCTACGACGATGTTGTCTGGGAACGCCGAGATGTGGTGCAGAACAATTGGAAGACGGGTGAAATCGTCTTTGAGCAGCGTGGGGTTGAGTTTCCTGATTTTTGGAGTGTCAACGCATCAACAATTGTCACGACCAAATATTTTCGTGGTGCTGTAGGTGCGGATAATCGTGAATGGAGCCTCAAGCAACTCATTGATCGGGTGGTACTGACCTACACCAAGGCTGGTCGCGACAATGGCTATTTCCGAACTGACGCAGATGCAGAGATCTTTGAGCACGAATTGACATACATGCTGCTGCACCAGGTTTTCTCTTTCAACTCACCCGTGTGGTTCAACGTAGGCACGACTGCGCCTCAGCAGGTCAGCGCATGCTTCATTTTGAGCGTAGATGACACCATGGATTCAATTCTGAACTGGTACCGCGAAGAAGGCATGATTTTCAAGGGCGGCTCTGGGGCAGGGTTGAATCTGTCGAGGATCCGATCCAGTAAGGAGTTGTTGCGCTCCTCCGGTGGCACAGCTTCAGGTCCCGTCTCGTTTATGCGGGGTGCTGATGCCTCGGCAGGAACAATCAAGTCCGGTGGTGCAACTCGTCGCGCAGCGAAGATGGTTGTGCTGGATGTAGATCACCCGGATATCGAGGAGTTCATTGAAACGAAGGTACGCGAAGAAGACAAGATTCGTGTACTTCGCGATGCCGGATATGACATGGACCTTGGTGGTGCCGATATCTCCAGCGTCCAGTACCAGAATGCAAATAACTCGGTTCGCGTATCCGATTTGTTCATGAGTGCTGTGGAGAATGGAGAACCATTCGGCCTCACCGCACGCACCGATGGCAGGGTTGTGGAAACTGTCGATGCTCAGGAGTTGTTCCACAAAATGACACAGGCAGCGTGGGCTTGTGCGGATCCAGGTATTCAGTATGACGACACGATTAATGATTGGCATACCAACCCGGAGACCGGACGAATCAATGCGTCAAATCCGTGCTCGGAGTACATGAGTCTAGATAATTCTTCGTGCAACTTGGCAAGTTTGAATCTGCTCAAGTTCCTCAAGGAAGATGACACCTTTGATGCGGATCGTTTTGCCAAAGCGGTGGAATATGTCATCACCGCCATGGATATTTCCATCTGTTTCGCGGATTTCCCCACGGATCCCATAGGTGACACCACGCGCAAGTACCGCCAACTGGGAATCGGCTACGCAAACTTAGGTGCCTTGCTCATGGCCACAAGTCTTCCCTACGACTCTGAGGCTGGGCGTGCATTTGCCGCTGGTATCACTTCACTTATGACCGGAACGGCCTACAAGCGCAGTGCCGAGTTGGCAGGTGTTGTGGGTTCCTACGAAGGCTACGGTCGCAACGAGTACGCACACAAGAGGGTTATGCGTAAGCACGCAGCAGCAAACGACACCATTCGCACGGTGACATCACTCGATGGCGATGTAACCGCTCTAGCAGGTAAAATGTGGGAAGAGTGTCTTTCTCTTGGCGACGCCAATGGCTGGCGCAATGCGCAGGCCTCAGTGCTTGCTCCGACAGGAACCATTGGTTTCATGATGGATTGCGACACGACGGGAATTGAACCCGATTTCTCCCTCGTGAAATTCAAGAAGTTAGTTGGGGGCGGGTCAATGCAAATTGTTAACCAAACAATTCCTCGCGCCCTTCGCAAGTTAGGTTACGCCGAAGAAACAGTGGAGGCGATCATCGAATTTATCGGTGAAAACGGCCACGTCATTGATGCCCCTGGTCTCAAGACGGAGCACTATCCCATTTTCGACACAGCTATGGGTGCCCGCTCAATTACACCTATGGGTCACGTTCGCATGATGGCTGCGGTCCAGCCGTTTATTTCAGGTGCCATCAGCAAAACGGTGAATATGCCCGAAGATGCAACGGTCGAGGAAGTCTCCGAGATCTACTTCCAGGGATGGAAGATGGGCATCAAAGCGCTTGCGATTTATCGGGATAATTGCAAGGTCGGTCAACCTCTCAGTGACGCAAAAGCTAAGAAGACTGATGAAGTTGTCGACGAAACTATTCATGCAGGCCAACCGGTTCGCAGGCGTTTACCAAAATCTCGTCCAAGTCAAACAACTTCATTCTCGGTTGCTGGTGCTGAGGGTTACATGACCGCAGGTAGCTATGAAGATGGTCAACTCGGTGAGGTGTTCCTCAAGTTAGGTAAGCAAGGTTCAACCTTGGCAGGCGTCATGGATGCTTTTTCCATCGCGATCAGCATTGCACTGCAGTACGGCGTTCCCCTGGAAGCGTTTGTCAACAAATTTGTCAATATGAGGTTTGAGCCAGCCGGCATGACAGATGATCCTGACATTCGCATTTCGCAGTCCATGATGGATTACATCTTCCGCCGCCTAGCGTTGGATTACCTCTCATTTG
>CAZVLV010000211.1:0-3369 GCA_964628015.1 uncultured Aquiluna sp.
CTAAGACTTTTTGATACTGCCACACAAAGTATTCGACCGACGGCGGTGGGAGAATCTGCATCGATTTATGTGTGTGGCATCACTCCCTACGATGCAACGCATATGGGTCATGCGAATACATACGTCGCATTCGACATACTTATTCGCCAGTGGCTAGATAGTGGTCATTCGGTTAATTTCGTTGAGAACGTCACCGATATTGATGATCCTCTCCTCGAGAGGGCCGTGGCAACAGGTCAAGACTGGCAGGTTATCGCGGAACGAGAAACGGCCCTTTTCCGAGAAGACATGTTTGCACTCAGAGTTATTCCCCCACGACATTACATTGGTGCAGTTGAATCTATTCCCGATGTTGTCTCTCTTGTGGAGCAGTTGCAGAGTCAGGGAGATGTTTACGCAATCAATGGAGATCTGTATTTTCGGATTGCGCGCAGCTCAGCATTCGGATCTATTTCGCGTCTCTCCCAGAATGACATGCTCACGACCTTTGGAGAGCGGGGAGGGGATCCTGACCGACACGACAAAGAAAATCCCCTCGACCCACTGCTGTGGCAGTCAGAAAAGCCTGAAGAACCTGCGTGGGACACTTCGTTAGGACATGGTCGACCTGGCTGGCATATTGAGTGTTCAGCAATAGCCATGAAATATCTTGGACCCACAATTGATGTTCAAGGTGGGGGATCAGATTTAATTTTCCCGCACCATGAAATGAGCGCGGCTCAAGCCGAGAGAATTTCAGGTGAGGTGCCATTTGCGCGCTTTTATGTGCACTCGGGCATGGTGTCATGGCAGGGACACAAGATGTCTAAATCACGCGGAAATTTGGTATTTGTTTCCAGCCTTCGACAACAAGGGATTGACCCCATGGCCATTAGGTTGGCTCTCCTCGCACATCACTATCGAAGTGACTGGGCATGGACCCCGCATGGCCTGCAGGGTGCCGAGGAACGCCTTGCGTTGTGGCGAGAAGCTGTGGGGCGTGACACCACGATGCCCAGTGAGACGGTTCTTGAGCGTGTGAGAGAAGTTCTCAGCCATGACCTGAAAACGCCCAGCGCCCTTGATGCCATCGATTTCTGGGCCCGTGAAACTGTGTCTGGTCGTGGAACTGTCCCACAAGGTGGACTATTAATCACGAATTTGTGTGATGCACTCTTAGGTGTGAAACTTTAGTTCGTTTTCTCCTGGTGTCCACCAAAGCCCTTACGCATCGCACTCAAAACCTTGTTGGCAAAGAGATCCATATTGCGTGATGCAAATCTTGAATAGAGAGCTGCTGTGAGTACAGGGGTTGGCACTCCTTCTTCGATGGCTGCAATAGAAGTCCATCTGCCCTCTCCCGAATCCGACACTCTTCCGCCAAAATCATCTAAATCCGGGTTCTTGCGCAATTCACTAGCAGTGAGATCCAATAGCCACGAACCAATAACTGAGCCTCGCCTCCAGACCTCTGCTATTTCAGGGATATCAAAGTTGTACTGATACATCTCAGGAGAACTCAGGGGAGCGGTCTCGGCGTCTTTGGAGGTTTCGTGAGCACCAGCGTTAGCGTGCTTGAGAATGTTGAAGCCTTCAGCATAGGCAGCCATGAGTGCGTATTCGATTCCATTGTGAACCATTTTCACGAAGTGGCCCGCACCATGGGGGCCGCAATGAAGCCAGCCTTCTTCGGCGGGTGAGTATGGAGTGGCTGGATCCGTTCGTGTCGCCGAAGAGACACCAGGTGCAAGTGTGTGCCACAGATTCACTAATCGATGAACCGCGGGCTCTGTTCCACCGATCATTAACGAATAACCACGCTCCAACCCCCAGACTCCACCGGAAGTTCCCACATCGATGAAAGCTATTCCTTTGTCGGCTAACTGCTTGGCATGCAGGATGTCTTCGCGATAGTAAGAATTTCCTCCATCGATAATGCAGTCACCTTCGTCTAAGAGTTCTTTTAAGGAGTCGATGACTTCGTTGGTGGGTTCACCAGCGGGAACCATTACCCACACTGTTCGAGGGGTCGCTATTTGGGCCACCATGTCGGTAAGGGAATCCGTGGCCTTTCCGCCCATTTCGATGAATCTGGACACTAACTCTTGATTCTTGTCACAACCGATTACCTGATGACCGCCCCTAATGGCCCTCAGGCCGATATTTGCGCCCATGCGCCCAAGTCCGACCATTCCGATCGAAACATTTGTAGGCGGGTTTGGCTCAATTGAGTGGTTCACCTTTTCTCCTGTTCACAGCATGCGTCACGTTTCTGTGGAAGTATGCAAGGCTAGGTTAGTGACTAATCCAACAGCAGTGCCCGCGTGGGCTGAATTGATGAGCTTGGCTTCCCGAGACCTCACGGTCAAGGAACTGATTGCACAAGAGCGCAACTATCTGAGACTCACAGCGTGCGGTATTTCGGCCGATTTCTCGCGACAGAGAGTTGATCGTCTGGCCCTTGATTCCCTCGTTAGTCTTATTGAACAAACCAATGTTTCACAGTTGCGTGATTCCATGTTCCGCGGGGACCACATCAATACGACAGAGGACCGGTCAGTCCTGCACGTGGCTCTTCGAGATCCTGACACTACTGAGATCGTTCTAGAGGGTGCAAACGTAGTAACTCAAGTCCACACCGTACTGGAACGAATGAAATTTTTCACTGATCGGGTGAGAGATGGATCGTGGAAGGGTGTGACAGGCAAGTCGATAAACCGAGTAATCAATATCGGAATAGGCGGATCGGATTTAGGTCCTGCCATGGCAAATCAGGCCCTCCACGATTACACAATTCCGGGCATAACTTTTGCATTTGTATCGAACGTTGACCCAAATGACTTGAAGCAGGCGCTTGAAAATAGTGACCCTGAGACAACTTTGTTCATTGTTGTATCAAAAACATTCACCACTTCCGAGACCATGGCTAACGCCCTCACGGCCAAGCAATGGATCATTAACTCCCTGCCAACGTCGGACTCCGAGCAAGTAATTGCGAGGCATTTTGTTGCTGTATCTACCAACTCGCGTGCAGTAGCAGAGTTTGGAATTGACCCGAACAATATGTTTGAATTCTGGGATTGGGTGGGTGGACGGTATTCCATGGACTCAGCTGTTGGCTTGAGCACCATGATTGCCATTGGCAGTGCGCATTATCGAGAAATGTTACGCGGATTTCACGCAATGGACGAACACTTTCGGTCAATGCCAATTCATGAGAATTTACCCATGCTGATGGGGGCACTTGCCGTGTGGAATAGGAATTTTCTGCACATCGAAACTACCGCTGTTTTACCGTATTCCCACTACCTCAACAGGTTTCCCGCATACCTTCAACAGCTCACCATGGAGAGTAATGGCAAACGTGTCCGAAAGGATGGATCACTCGTC
>CAZVLV010000212.1:0-3364 GCA_964628015.1 uncultured Aquiluna sp.
CCCGCGAGCACCGATAACCATCCGGGCTGCCAGCGAACCTGGCGAGCAAGTAGTGCTCGATCGTGATGATCGGTGATCAACATGATGACAGCAGGGTCGGTACGAGGAAAGTGCACTGACTTATCGACAGGGCAGGTGCGGGTCCACCCTGCATCTGTCATGAAAGTGTGTTCACCGCAACGCGAGCAGTGGGTGTGAGTTTCATGCCAGTTTGCGAGGGCGACGCCTGTAACCAGAAGACCAGCGTCTTGGGCACTCAAGGAAGACCCGATAACCCTGAGATGTCGCCATGATTCCGGATCGTGCTGTTCCACAAAATCTTGATCAACAAATGCTGCGAAAAACGCTTGACCCGATTCACTCCCCAAGAAAGCCACCGGAGTGATATCTGCAATATCTGAAGGAGAGAAATACTTAAGTCCTCGAGCCTCGTTCATAGGCGAAGACCCACGGAATACTGGAATCACTCGAGATGAGGTATCGCTCCAAGCTCTCGCCATGGCAGTGACGTCTTTGCGCTGATGTGCACTGCGGTCAACCGTAGAACGCGCTAGAGCCAAATCTTGGAGGAGTGGAGACGTAGACATTGGTGCTGAACCTACTCTGACTCGCCGCCTTCAGCACATAGGGTGAGCAACGTGAATACCTTCATTCGCCAGCTCACAGGCATTCGCCTTGTGGCTGCCGCTTGGGTTCTCCTCTACCACACCCAAGGACCCCTCGAGGTACTTGGAGTTTTGCAGATCCCGATCTTTGGCGATGTATTGCGCGTTGGTCGCCTGGGTGTTGATCTGTTCTTCGCGTTATCTGGGTTCATCCTTACGTACACCTACCTACACTCGATTGGTCCTCGGCTCAAAGGGTCGAAAACCCTGAAGTTCTGGTGGCTTCGCCTGGCCCGGATCTATCCCGTTCACCTGGTCATGTTGTTTGTGGCGGGAGCGGCCATTGTCGCTCAGGCTCGCGTGACGGGGAATCCCCTGGATCGCGTGTGGCTGAATCCTTGGGACTTCATCAAGAATCTGCTCTTGATCCAAGAATGGGGACCTAATCCGCAACGGGGATGGAACTTTGTTGCGTGGTCATTGTCCATGGAATGGCTCGCCTATTTACTGTTCCCGCTGATGGCTCTCGTCCTGTGGCGCATGCATAAGCATTTTTCCACTCCAGCTCTCGTGGTGTCATGGGTAATCGTGCTCGCCCCCCTCATGCTTTACGGCCTAGGAACATCTGATCCTTACTACACGGATAACTGGGGATCCACATTCCGTGTCCTCACGCAGTTCGCCGCTGGAGCAATTACGTACTTGATCGTTGATCGAATGAAAGACCGATCGCAGGGTGGCGCATTTAATGTTCACCGGATAGCCGATATCGCTGCTTGGGTGTTGCCGATTCTTGTTGTTGCTGGGGCCGTTTTTCTCTCATGGCTTCCGGCAGCCCAGTCAGGCATGACATCAACCGACCCAGATGCAGAACCTCTGCCGCCCTATTTCCATCTCACACTTGTTCCACTCTTGATCATGTGGATTGGTGCTCTTGCCCTGGCTAGGCGCGGACTAGCCAATGTTTTGGCCACACGAGTGGCCGTATTTGGGGGCTTCATTTCTTATTCGCTGTACATGACTCACCTGGTGTGGTTTGGATTGTGGCGCGCTGGCATGAATGCCGCGGGGATCGAGTCGGGCCCGCTCTATGCCGTGGCCGTGTTGTTCCTTTTGGCCATGTCTTTCGTTATCGCTTACTTTATGTGGCGTTGGATCGAGGAACCTGCTCGCGAACGGATGCGCGCATGGGTAGGCACGCGACCCACACCCACCGAGGAAGCTGGTGAGGCAATCGTGGTGGCAGAGGAAAAATCGGGTATCACACCACGAACCGCTGCACCCGTGCCCGTCGAAGGTCCCACCGAGGAGAAAAACTAATTCTGATGAAGTAGCTGCTGGACAAGGGAATCGGTGTCTGGAGTTATCTCAGTTCCTTCGGCGAGCATGACGAAGCAGTTATCTACTTCTTTCCAATCAATACGGGCAATGCGGGACCACGCAAGTCGATAAATTGCTAACTGCATGGGGTCAAGGTGTGCAGATGTGCCCGATTTCCAATCAACAACCAGATAACGTCCATCGATCTGGAAAATTGCATCGATGTACCCGGAGACCGGAACACCACCCAAGCTGATGGAGAAAGGTTGTTCAACTGCTACCGGTGTCATGGCAGCGAAACGAGTGCTAATAAACGCCTGCCGCAATTGTTCAATCTCCGCATCGGTGATTAACCCGAATTCGGACTGACTGTCGGGGTCATCAAATCCAAAAAGGTCATCAGGGTCAAAAAGAGCTCGGGACGAATAGTGCTCTTCAATGAGTGCGTGGACAACAGTTCCCTTATTAGCCACCACACTGGGTCTACGAGGCATGGGCCGGGCTAGGTCCTTGGCTAATTCTTCTGGTTCTCGAAGGGCTCGCATCATTGTGCTGGCGCCCATGCTTGGAGGAAGCGCCACTCGCTTCAGATCGGAGTGCAGTCGTGAATACTCCTCACGGAGTCGATCAAGTGATTGCCTCCACTCCGCAACCTGAACGGCTTCAGTGTGGGTCAGTCCCGATGGATTCGACCTCTGAACCGAACCAAGAACAAACCGTGCCTGTTCCTGCAGTGAATCGACGACATTTTCCAGAACGGGAACGGGCCAACTCGAATCTTTGCTGGGATCGACCTCGGTTGGGCGCTCCTCACTTGGTTCGGAAACCCACACGGGTATTTCGATATCAAGACCAGCAAAATGTTGATGAATTTGTTGCAAATAGCGGTGAGGACCCCGAGGTTTTTTATGCCCAAAGCCCCACCAACTTGATGTCATGGTGAGAGAGTCCTTGGCGCGGGTCACGGCTACATAAGCCAAGCGATCGCTGTCGAGTTCACGATAGGTGGCGAAGTGGCCCAGATATTCATCCTTGTGCACCCGTGCTGGCCAATTGAAGGTCGAATAATCCGGGAAGTTCGCCAATTCGGCAGGAGCATCTTTACGCGTGGGCCACGGAACCATGCTGGGGTCGGTCGTCCAATTCCGAGGTTTGCGCCCGCCAGGAAAACTGTCTTTGGTCATGTTGGGGATATAGACGTGGGTGAACTCCAAACCTTTTGCCTTGTAGACGGTGAAGAGCTGAACCGCTCGTGGATCGACTGGCTGCTCAAAATCTACGTCAATATCGAAACGCTTGATATCTGAGAGACGTTCCAGGAACGCACCTAAAGACACTCGGCCATCAGCATCGGTGAACTCTGCTGCAAGATCGATGAAAGCGCTGACAGCGATGTGCTCCCGATCAGAGCCTGTGTCAATCTGACTTTGTATGTCGAC
>CAZVLV010000213.1:0-3349 GCA_964628015.1 uncultured Aquiluna sp.
GTGACCAATGAAGTGGAGCCATAGTGAGCAGCCATGGCTCCGCGATCAATGCCATCAAGGCGGGTCACCCATTTGAGCACCACGAAAACCAGGATTGGGATCACGATGCCCAGTGCGATAGCAGCCACAATGGGAATCAGGACTTCGGCGGGTTCGGCAACTCGAAGTGCCACGCCTCCCTTTAGACCTATCGCAAAAAGAAGGTAAATCGAGATAGCCTGATAAACCGGGTCAGGTAGGCGCAAATCCGCCTTGAGGCGTACCGAGATAACGCCTAGTAGGAAAACCAGAACGGGAACAGACAGGACGTTAGAGGCGGCCATGCTCAAAGAGGCGCTAAAGTCCATTCTGCGATCGTATTGGACGGTCAAGATTAATTCTTCATCACCCGTAGGCTCAAATATGCGTGTTTTCGGGGGGCTGACGGGCTAATCTGCTGCTGCACAGAGAGTGCAGCAAATGAGGAGTTATTTGATGTCTAATAACGGAACAATGAGCCGGCCATTCGGTGTGACGCTGGTCATGATTGTGATCGGTGTTGCCGCAATTCTTAACCTGGTTCTCGGAACACTGCTGGTCTTCTCCGTATTCGGTGAAAACCCCACTTTCACTGACCCATTTGGGGAAACGCGTGAGGTTGGTGGCGGCTGGCTGGTGTTCAACGGAATCATCACCTTTATTCTCGGCCTCCTATACCTGTGGCTGATCAAAATGACAGCCATTGGATCAGCAACAGCTCAGGTAATCATCCAGATGCTTTCCGTAATTAATATTGTGTTCGCGATTTTCAATCTGCCTTACGGCTGGTGGACAATTCTGTTGAGCACAATCATTCTGTTCCTCGTCAGTAGCGCACGAGCCACCATGTGGTTCCGTCAAACAAACTAATTCACAGTAGGAAAATTTAGTTCGCAAACGGATCGGCGATCAAGAAGGTGAGTTCCTCACCTTTCTTGATCGCCGTTTCCATTCCCTGCTCGAGCTTTATGTTCCTGACCCCTTGATTCGGTACACCAAGATAAGCACTGACATACCTGCGAATGCCGCTGGAATCAAGCAGAGATTCGCGAATCTCTGGATTCTCAATTAAATCAATCGCTTCAGCAACAGTCTGCGCCTCTGAAACCTCTATACACGTGGGTTCAGGTGAATTCCTAAAAAAGACTTTAATCTTCATTGAGAAATCCTTTCTCAATAATCATTTCTTGCATCCATGTCAGCCACCCGTATAGATCGAAAAGTGCAGCGCGCGGATCATTGTCTTTCAATTCCTGACTTTCAATGGAGTCGGTGATCTCAAGCCTGGTTCCCAAGGCCAATCGCAGGTCATTGAGGAACCCGACCATGTCCTTCCACTGAACGTTATTCAACTCCAGTTCAGGACCTATTGACATCAGTTCAAGTACTCGCTGAGCCCTTTCCGTGCTTGCATCACGCAAGGAACGTTCGGTGAATCGACGAAACTCTAAACTTGCCTCGGGGTCATCCGGGTATGCATCGGGATAAAGCCTGCTGAGCACCGGATCCGTTGGCTTGGTGGCGTGTGTATCAATTCCGACCATGTGAGCAAGTGGATCAGCATCAGAGTCGAGAGCTTTGGGAGTGGTGAGATTCAGTAGTTGAGTTGCAAGATCTTGCAGAATTCGAACTTCGATTTCTTCCATGGTGATCTGCACGCCAATCTCCACCTTGTCAATTTCCACGAGAACTCCCCTGCCTAATCCTTGGCCAACGTGGCCCACAAGCCATAGGAGTGCATTGCAGCAACATCACGCTCCATTTCTTCCCGCGTACCCGTCGAGACAACGGCTTTGCCTTCGTTGTGCACCGTCAGCATGAGTTCATGAGCTTTATGCTGCGGATACTTGAAGTAGTCAATAAACACATAGGTGACATACGACATGAGGTTGATGGGGTCATCCCACACGGTGGTGCTCCACGGACGGTCAGTTTCGGTGGCGAACTCCCAATCAGCTGTGGGCAACGCTTCCGTTGGCGTGGATGTCACACGAGCATTCTTGCATGTGAAATTCCCCATCGGGCGCCGGTACAAATTCCGGAAACAACAGTTGTCATTTTTCTGGTCATTGAGGATTCACTGCGGCGAAATCATGAACTAGAGTGGAAACATGGCTTCCATACCTGGTCGGATTCCCCCGGCAGCGCCAGATCTGCCAGAGCCAGCGATTCTGGCTCGGATTCGCGAGTCCGTGATCGGCGATGACCAAGTCATGTATAGCCCCTTCGGCCCCCGACGTGTCACATACGCCGATTACACCGCAAGCGGGCGAGCTGTTGAATTCATTGAAAAATTCATCCACGAAGAAGTGCTGCCCCGGTATGCCAACACACACACGGAATCTAGTGGGACAGGATTACAAACCACTCGACTTCGAGAGGATGCACGCCGAATAATCAAGGACGCAGTGAATGGCACCGACGACACATGTGTCATCTTCTGTGGATCAGGTTCCACTAGCGCCATCAATAAACTTATTGGAATTTTGAATTTACGCATTCCAGCAGATCTTGATCGCATGTATCACCTCAGCGAATACATCCCGCTCGACGAACGGCCCGTAGTGTTCATTGGCCCTTATGAACATCACAGTAATGAACTTCCTTGGCGCGAGTCGATTGCAGACATTGTCACAATTCGTGAGGACTCCAATGGGCAGATTGACTGCGAGCAACTAGAGCAGGAGCTCATTCGTTATCAGGATCGTCCATTGCGTATTGCTTCATTCAGTGCGGCCAGTAATGTGACCGGAATCCTTTCGGATACGCACGCTGTCACTCAACTTGTGCACTCCTACGGTGCACTTGCATTCTGGGATTTTGCTGCCGCTGCCCCTTATGTCGACATAGAGATGAACCCCCGGTGCTCCGATCACCCCAACGCCTATAAAGATGCGATATTTCTCTCTCCCCATAAATTCATTGGTGGTCCTGGCACACCCGGGGTATTAATTATTAGGCGAGATCTCCTCACCAACTCCGTACCTGACGTTGTGGGCGGTGGAACAGTTGCTTATGTCAATGCCGAGGAACACCTGTATCTCAATGATCCCGAGCACCGGGAAGAGGGTGGAACACCCGCCATTATTGAAGCGATCCGAGCCGGATTAGTTTTCCAGTTAAAGAATGCCGTCGGTGTGGAGACAATCCGAGCACGCGAAAACGATCTCGTGCGTCGAGCAATTGCAAGTTGGAATGCTCATCCCAATATTCACATCTTGGGAAACCTTGATGCGGATCGTCTCAGCATCGTGTCATTTGTTATTCGCAAACCTCAAGGCATGTACTTGCACCATAACTTTGTTGTTGCCGTTCTCAACGATCTCTTCGG
>CAZVLV010000214.1:0-3340 GCA_964628015.1 uncultured Aquiluna sp.
GGCGCCAACTGGATTGCCTTGCACCGCGCTAAAGAAGCCAAGTAGCCGGAAGTAGGGCAGGATCAGGCCATGTCTTTAGCGCAAGGTCCGGTTATTCCACACCCGGAACACCCCACCGCCGAGGAACCCACGCGAGTTGAAATTGAATTCCAGCCCTCAGGGAAGACCGCGCGCGTTCCCCTTGGCGTAACGGTTTTCGATGTTGCCAGTTGGAATGCGATTGCCGTGGATTCCACCTGCGGTGGCCACGGAACCTGCCGTAAATGCAAAGTTCAAATCCTTGAGGGCGAGATCTCGCATGGAACAGCGGATGCCCGAGCATTCACTGAAGAGGAGCTGGAGCAAGGTTGGCGATTAGCGTGCCAAGCATGTGCATTCACGAATCTGAAAGTCAATGTTCCGGAACTCACCACGCGGCCTAAAGCGTCAACGGTGGGCGTAGGTCGCCAGGTGATTCACCGACCGACTTTGCTCAAGAGATTCCTGCAGCTCCCTGAACCCGATCTTGTAGACCAGCGTCCGGATCTTCGTCGCGTTCTCGACGGCATTACCGATATCACCACGCATGTTGATCCCATGGTTGTCCGTACCCTGCCCGCGCTCCTTCGGAAAGCGAATTTTGAAGTGACCGCGGTTGTTGTCGACGATGTCCTCGTGGCTGTTGAACCAGGGGATACCTCAGATAAGTTGTACGGAATCGCTTTTGATTTAGGCACCACCACCGTTGTGGCAACACTGCTAGACCTGTCCAACGGCATGCCGCTCGCAGTAGCCTCAATGCTCAACATGCAACAGCAATTCGGTGCAGATGTCATTAGCCGAATTAGTGCGACCATGTTGGATCCACACAAACTTGTTGACCTGCAACGCTTGGCTCACGAAACACTGGATCAACTCGCGGGCGAGGTATGTGAAGAAGCTGGTGTTGACCGAATAGATGTGTATCAAGTGGCGGTCGCAGGAAACGCGACCATGGTCCAAATTGCACTTGGCATTGATCCGGAACCCTTAGGTGTTGCACCATTTATTTTGGCGGCAGATGAATACCCAGATGTCCGAGCCCATGAACTCGGTCTCCAGGTTAATCCGCAGGCACGCGCAACACTTTTCCCCGCATTAGGTGCCTATGTTGGCGGCGACATTGTTGCGGGTGCGCTCGCCTCCGGTATGGATCGTGATCAACGCGTTCGCTTATTCATTGATGTGGGCACCAACTGCGAAATGATTCTCGGCAACTCCGAGAGATTGCTGGCAACCGCAGCACCCGCAGGTCCAGCATTTGAAGCTGCTTCCATTAAGTGCGGCATGCGCGCTGCTCCGGGTGCCATCGAGGTAGTCAAAATCGAACTCGATTCCGTCACGCTCGGCACCATCGATGACAAGCCCGCGGTGGGTATTTGCGGTTCGGGACTCGTCGATGCAGTCGCTGAGTTGGTCAAGGTAGGTCTCCTTGACGAATCTGGCCGCTATGTCTCTGATGAACGAGCACGCGAAATAAGCCCGGTGCTTGCAGATCGGTTGGTTATGCGCGGGGAGGAACGCGTATTCATGTTGACCACGGGTCAAGAAGGTGAAAGCGATGTCTACTTATCACAACGTGATGTTCGGGAATTGCAGTTCGCGAAAGCAGCAATCTCCACTGGCTGGGCAATTCTGTTAGAGGAATACGGAATCGAGCAGAAGGATGTGCAGCAGGTACTGCTTGCAGGTTCATTCGGCAGCTACCTCTCAGCCAAGAACGCCAAAGCAATTGGGCTGGTACCAGATATCGCGACCACGCGAATCCTTAGCGCGGGCAACGTTGCTGGCGAAGGTGCGAAAATGGTGCTGCTCTCAGGATCGGAGCGCAATGGAGCGAGGTCCCTTACAAATCTGGTGCATTACGTGGAGTTATCGGAGCGGGAAGACTTCAATGACAGGTTTGTGGAAGAACTCGCATTTCCTGTATGAACTTGATTTCCTGCATGAACCTGATTCCCTACGTAAACTTAAACTTCATGAGACTTCCTCTACACTCCGGCTGATGCTGGAGGTGGGCTGACCATGTCACAGGAAGTCTCACTCCCTCGTCTATCCGTTTACTCGCAATTAGCCCCTACCTCTCGAATCTTTGTATTCATGGGCGTGATGCTTATTCCCGCAGTTAGTTTGGGAGCTCGAGAGGTAGCGCGCTGGCAGTATCTCAATGACACTTTTGATTCCGAATGGGGATTGGGACTTACGGCTGCGCTGTCTGCCATCGTGGTTGCCGCCACCGGACTTTTTTTTGGCCGGATCATGGATCAGCGTGATCCTCGACCCTACGTTGTGATTGCAACGAGCATTTCAGCAGTGACATCACTAGTCACTGGTATTGCGATCATTCAAGGTGGTGTTTCCCCGTGGCTAGCCTTACTCGCTGCTTTCGCAGATGGATTGGCGCTGGGAATGGGAAGTATTGCATTGCTCAAAACGCAGGCTAGTTTTGTTCGTCCCGGTGCTGAGGGAGCAACGGAGATTGTAAACATATTGCGCCTGGGAGTTGGTGGCGTTGTGGGTGCGCTCATTGCAGGCGTAATGCCGAGTACACAATCAACTTTGATTGTGATGGCATGTCTACTCATTGTGACTAATCTCTTCATCTGGCAAAGCATGAAACCTGTAGTGATGCGTCCTCCGGAAGCCGTCAACGTGATGAGCCGAGGTGCATTCAAATTTTATCTTCGCAGCAGCCATTCCCCACGATCTGTTTTGCTCATTGACCTTTTTCTGGCAGTGATAATCCCCACGCAATTGGTAAATCTCATTTTGATCGATTTGAGTATTCCGGATTTAGCGAGCCTGAGTATTGCTGCAGGTATGGCGGGTGTTTTGTTGGGGCGAGTACTGTTGACCGTTCTCGGGTTCAGGGGAAATCCCCGATTACTTCTGTTCGCAGCGGTGCTGGGCCTAGCCCTCGTCCAATTGATTGGTGCAGTTGCCCTGCAGGACAACTGGCTAATCAAGCAGGCGTTGCTCCTTCCGACGATTGTCATTATTGGATCCATCTTGAGTACCTATGCCCAGGGGCTCACGGCGGCAATCATTCAACAGCAGGTCAGTGATCAATTCCGCGGTCGATTTAGTTCCCTTGTCGTGGCAGGGAGAAATGTTCTGGTCTCGGTGGGTGTCCTTGTGGGGACTTACGTTGCGGTGAGATGGGGAGCTCAAATTTTGCTCGTTACCTTGGCTCTGGGTTTGTTCATTCTTACTCTAGCCACGAGGGCCTATAGGGTTATTCCCCATCGATAGGTCCACCGTTACAGGTTTCTCCGGAAACCACTTGCGCACACTTATATATAACTGATATATCTGTCCCGTG
>CAZVLV010000215.1:0-3313 GCA_964628015.1 uncultured Aquiluna sp.
TTAGAAGTTTTCTTCGTGATGTGTGTTGGTTACCAGCGGTAGTGGGCGAATGCCTTGTTGGATTCGGCCATCTTGTGGGTGTCTTCGCGCTTCTTCACGCTGGCGCCAAGACCATTTGATGCGTCGAGGATTTCGTTCATGAGGCGCTCGGTCATAGTCTTCTCGCGACGTTGCCGTGAGTAACCAATCAACCAGCGCAGTGCAAGTGTGGTGCTGCGACCGGGCTTGACTTCGACGGGAACCTGGTAGGTGGCGCCACCGACACGGCGGGAGCGAACTTCCAGGGTGGGACGAATATTGTCGAGTGCCCGCTTCAGTGTCTGTACGGGATCGGTGCCGGTCTTTTCACGGCAGCCTTCGAGAGCGCCGTAAACGGTGCGCTCCGCAACGGAACGCTTGCCATCAAGGAGGACCTTGTTGATCAACTGGGTGACTAATGGTGCGCCATATACCGGATCGATGACGATCGGTCGCTTGGCTGCTGGACCCTTACGAGGCATTAGGCCTTCTCCTTCTTCGCGCCGTAGCGTGACCGTGCCTGCTTGCGGTTCTTCACGCCTTGGGCGTCAAGGGCTCCACGAATGACTTTGTAGCGAACACCGGGAAGGTCACGCACACGGCCACCGCGCACCAGCACAATGGAGTGCTCTTGGAGGTTGTGGCCTACACCTGGGATGTAAGCGGTGATTTCCACCTGGGAGGTCAACCGCACGCGGGCCACCTTGCGAAGCGCCGAGTTCGGCTTCTTGGGGGTAGTTGTGTACACACGCGTGCAGACCCCGCGCCGCTGTGGGCTGCCCTTGAGGGCTGGGGCCTTGTTCTTGGAGACCTTGTCCTGCCGACCCTTGCGGACCAGCTGCTGGATGGTAGGCACGTTGCGCCTCTCCTGCCTTCTCGTTCGTTTTCGGTTAACCGGCAACGACCCACGCGCTCGGGCGTGTCGCGCGCTTTTCAGCACGCTAGACCGCCAAAATTCGTAGGAAATCTCCGGTGGCTTAGCACCGTGCGACGCGAAAATCAATCGCGACACACGAGATCGCGCCTGAGGGGTCAGGCACGAAGGGGAAGATTACCCTCCCCCACTTCACGGCCTCACATTGGGGGGTACCTCTAAGGATTCAGGAGCTGGAAACCCCTGCCAAAGTCAGAAAAAGTATGGCGAAAAGACCCAAAATCGTGAGGGCAGCGAAGAACCCAATATTTATCCAGGACAGAATCTTGGCAGCCAACACAAATGCCGAGCCACCAACCCGGCCCTGGCTAGCAGCAATTTCCTTATCCGCCTTGTTGGCAAAGACAAGTGCAATAATCGCGAAAATCACCGGGCACACCGGCCACGACAAAATACCCAGCACCAAGGCAACGATTGCGTTCGAAGATGTCGTGGGTCCTTGAGCCACAACCACCGCGGGGGCAGCCCCTGGATTCGATTCACTCCACATCGAGGCTTCAGGTTCTTGGTGAGATGCCTGGTTTTCTGATGATGGTTGATTACCTGCTGGCTCGTTATTGCTCATGCACCAAGGCTACGCCCTAGTCTTCATTTCAGATGCAGATCTCTACCAGTTGAGAAGTAACCGGCCTTCTTTATCTCGGAAGGAACCGACCAAGATCACAATGAAGTCGATCAATACCCAGATGCCCAATCCACCAAGCGTGAAGATCATCAGGATTCCGGTGCCAACTTTGCCCACATAAAAACGATGGATCCCAAGGAACCCAAGGAACCACGCCAGTAGCGCAGCGGCCAAACGGGACTTAGGGCTAATGGGGTTCCCGTACTGATCAACGGTTGGTTTGGGTGGTGCATAGATTGGTTGGGCTACAGGTGGCTGATCAGGTTGTATCGGTTGATCTGCAGACATGTCGTTCCCCTCGCATGTGGATTCCCACGACTGTACCAAGAAGCGCCCGCCAGATAAATATCTGAAGGGCGCTTCGAGGTATGAATTTAGAAGCCGCGGAACTCGAACTCTTCGAGTGCTACTGCTTCGCCGGATGAATCACCGAAGGATGTGTATTCCATGTCGTCGTATCCGGTGAAGGATGCGTACATGGCTGCCTTTGCTTCTTCGGTGGGCTCCACCTTGATATTGCGATAGATCGGCATGCCTGTTCCCGCAGGAATCAACTTACCGAGAATCACGTTCTCCTTCAGGCCCAGCAATGGATCGCTCTTCGCGGAGATTGCAGCATCGGTGAGTACGCGGGTGGTCTCCTGGAAGGAAGCGGCGGAAAGCCACGACTCGGTAGCCAAGGAAGCCTTGGTAATACCCATGAGTTCGGGGCGACCCGAGGCGGGTGTACCGCCGTTGGCGACCACGCGACGGTTCTCCGCTTCGAAGACACCACGCTCGACAAGTTCACCTGCGAGGAAGTTGGAATCGCCCGATTCGATGATCGTGATGCGCTTGAGCATCTGGCGAACAATTACCTCTATGTGCTTGTCATGGATGGAGACACCCTGCGAGCGATAGACCTCTTGCACCTGGTCAACGAGGTGCAACTGCACGGCACGCTGTCCAAGGATGCGCAGAACCTGCTTGGGATCAACCGCACCCACAACAAGCTGGTCACCAACGGCAACACTTTGGCCGTCTTCCACCAACATGCGCGAACGCTTGGACACCGAGTATTCAACTTCTTCGGAGCCGTCGTCAGGAGTGATGATGATCTTGCGCAATTTCTCGGCATCTTCAAAGCGCACCCGACCAGCAACTTCGCTGATGGGAGCAACACCCTTGGGTGTGCGGGCTTCGAAGAGTTCCACAACGCGTGGCAGACCGTGGGTGATGTCGTCGCCTGCGACACCACCGGTGTGGAAGGTGCGCATGGTGAGCTGAGTGCCAGGTTCACCAATGGACTGAGCGGCGACGATACCGACTGCTTCACCGACGTCAACCAACTTGCCAGTTGCCATGGATCGGCCGTAGCACATGGCGCAGGTACCCACATGACTTTCGCATGTGAGCACTGTGCGCACGCGCACCTTGTCTGCACCTGCAGCAACCAGTTCTTCGAGGCGTGGAATATCGAGTTCCTCACCAGCGGTGGCCACGGTCTTACCGTCAACAACTACATCGCGGGCAAGAACACGGGACACGAGAGCCGTGTCGAGATTCTCGAGCGGACGAAGTTGTCCATCAACCATTTCAGCAATCGCGATTTCAGCACCACGTTCGGTACCGCAATCAACTTCGCGAATGATCACGTCTTGTGACACGTCAACAAGACGACGGGTCAGGTAACCGGAGTCAGCTGTGCGCAGAGCGGTATCTGCGAGACCCTTACGAGCACCGTGCGTGGAGATGAA
>CAZVLV010000216.1:0-3309 GCA_964628015.1 uncultured Aquiluna sp.
TTTGGAGACAGCAAGTTCTTCCATGCGCAACCGATCAACCTGGCGTTGCAGTACGTCAATCTCCACCGGTGACGAGTCAATTTCCATGCGCAGGCGACTGGCGGATTCATCCATCAGGTCAATTGCCTTGTCAGGAAGAAAACGGCTGGTGATGTAACGATCAGACATGGTCGCTGCCGCAACAAGCGCGGAGTCAGAAATCACAACCTTGTGGTGTGCTTCATATTTCTCTTTAATTCCACGCAGAATCGCAATGGTGTCTTCCACTGAAGGTTGATCAACAAATACCTGTTGGAAACGACGCTCTAAAGCGGGGTCTTTCTCAATGTATTCCCGGAATTCATCCAGGGTGGTGGCACCAATCATGCGGAGTTCGCCCCGCGCAAGCATTGGCTTAAGCATGTTGCCTGCATCCATGGCAGAGTCACCGCTGCTACCGGCACCCACAACCGTATGAAGCTCATCAATGAAAGTAATGATCTGGCCATCGCTTTCTTTGATTTCATCGAGAACAGCCTTGAGGCGTTCTTCGAATTCACCGCGGTACTTAGCACCAGCCACCATGGAGCTCATGTCGAGTGAGATCAATGTTTTGCCAGCGAGTGAGGTGGGGACATCGCCTTCGACAATACGCCGAGCAAGTCCTTCAACGACCGCGGTTTTTCCCACACCCGGCTCGCCAATGAGGACCGGGTTGTTCTTAGTGCGGCGGGAGAGAACCTGGATGGTTCGACGTACTTCCTCGTCCCGGCCAATCACCGGGTCGATCTTTCCTTCGCGGGCACGCGCAGTGAGATCTACTCCGTACTTCTCCAAAGCTTGGAACGTGCCTTCAGGGTCTTGGGTGGTCACGCGTGCACTTCCCCTCGTTTCTTGTAATGCTGCCAGTAATGCTGGTGCAGTTGCACCTACGGATGCAAGTCGATCTGAGACATTGGGGCCACCATCTTCGGCTAGCCCAATAAGTAGGTGCTCGGTGCTGACGTATTCATCGCCACGCTCCTTGGCAAGTTTGTCTGCAGCGGTTAAGACCTTGAAGCTCAATTGGCTTAATTGGGGTGATGCCACGGTGCTGCCCGTGGCTGAGGGAAGTGACTGCATTGCCTCACGAACAGATGCCGTGAATGCGGGGAGATCCACCCCCACACCCTCAAGGAGGGCTGTGGCAATCCCAGGTCCCTGTTGCAATAGTGAATCTAGAATGTGAATCGGTTCAACTGAAGGGTTGCCCAAAGACGCAGCGATTCGAACCGCGGCACCTAATGCATCTTGACTTTTGGTGGTGAATTGAATGTCCATGATTTAGTTCCTTTTCTTGCGTTGTGGTCGCCACACCACCAAAGCACGTGAAGACCGCTCGCGATGAAATTCATCAAGGCGACCCCGTAAATTCTCTACTTCTTGCTCTAACTCCAAAACGCGACGAATGCCTTCAATGCTTAAGCCCTCTTGGGATAATTGCGATACGTACCGCAACCGCTGAATGTCATGGGCGCTGTACAGACGATTGCGGCCACCCACGCGACGCGCAACAACTAGACCAACTTTGTCGTACTGTCGAAGTGTCTGCGGGTGCAATCCAGCTAATTGAGCTGCGATGGAGATTGCATAGACCGGAGTTTCCGATGAAACAACAAGATCTTCATATGGCTGACTCATGAGGTACTCGACTTTGAGGATTTGCCGGCCATTGCATAAATATCTTTACGAGGGTCGTGATCAACGGTCGCTGCGGCGTACGCTTCCAATGCACTCTTTGCATCTGCACTGAGATTTTGTGGAACAGAAACTTCAACGGCAGCAAGGACATCGTGGTTTTTACCGTCCTTACCCCTAATTCCTTTGCCCTTGATCCGAAATGTTCGGCCAGTGGTTGTACCCGCTGGGATCCTCATGTTGACGGTGCCACCACGGGGCACGGGTACCTCAATTTCTGCACCCAATGCCGCTTCAGCAAATGTGACCGGAACCGTGACACTGAGATTGTCTCCCTTTCGAGTGAACAACTTGTCGGGTGTCACGGTCACCTTGATGAACAGGTCACCATTGGGACCACCGCGCTCACCCGGTGCACCTTTACCCTTGAGTCGAATACGACTTCCGTCTTTCACACCTGCTGGAATGCGAGCTTGAACGGTGCGGGTTTTCTTTCCGCGACCAGATCCATGACACAGCGTGCAAGGGTCATCCACATAAAGTCCACGACCTTGGCACGTGGGGCATGGCTCTGCAAAAGCGAAGCCACCCGCATTTCGTGATACCTGACCATTGCCACCACAGGTCGGGCACACACTTGGTGTGGATCCTGCTTTGGCTCCCGTGCCGTGACACATGGTGCAAGGTGCATCTTCGGTTAATCGCAATGGCAATGTCACGCCATCGAGGGAATCTTCGAAGGACAATGTCGCAGTTGACTCCATGTCAGCACCTCGTCTGGGTTGACGAGTTCTTTGACCACCACCACCGCGGTTGAATAAGCCACCGAGAAAATCGCCAAAACCACTTTGGTCGCCACCGAAGAGGTCTTCATAGTTGACGTTGTAGCCGCCACCGCGGCCACCACCGAAACCTCCGCCGAAACCACCTTGTGGGCCGTATGCACCCGATGCAAAAAGGGAACGGGCTTCGTCATATTCGGCACGCTTGGCTGGATCCGAGAGGACATCGTAAGCCTCAGAGACTTCCTTGAATTTCTCCTCGGCTTTCTTGTCCCCCGGGTTTTTATCGGGGTGTAATTCACGTGCGAGTTTGCGGTACTTCTTTTTCATTTCCTCGGGTGTGGAATCTTTGCTCACGCCGAGGGATGCATAGAAGTCCTTCTCGATCCAGTCTTTATTCATTCACATTCTCAATCTTTTGTAGAACTCACGCATGTAATGAACTCAGGTGCCTGCAACGCTGACACGAGCCGGCCTGAGAATGCGCTCACCCTGGCGATAACCCGGTTGGAAAACGGCAACCACTGTTGGTTCAGTGACTCCGTCTACTTCCTCACTAGCGAGTGCTTCATGCAAATTCGGATCGAATGGCTCTTGTGCAGCACCAAATTTTTCCAGTCCCATTTTGGTTAAGCTTGCTTCCAAACTTTCACCCATGGTTTTGAAAGCGCCATTGAGTTCACCGTGTTCACGGGCTCTGTCAATGTCGTCAAGGATCGGAAGTAGCTCCATAAACACGGAGCCGATTGCAATCTGTCGATTCACTTCCCGATCACGCTCAACGCGCTTGCGGTAGTTGGCATACTCAGCATGAACCCGTTGGAGATCGCTGGTGAGTTCTGCAACTTTGGCTTCGATGCCAGCGACTTCG
>CAZVLV010000217.1:0-3294 GCA_964628015.1 uncultured Aquiluna sp.
TTGGCACCGTCGTAAAAGAGATTGCTAAAACAAAAATCACCGTGCATCAGCTGGCTTTCCGTCTCGAATTCGTCGAGAGATTCTCGAAAATCTGAGAGAAAGTTGCGGACGGTTTCCGGGAGTCGAGGCTCGTGTTTCAATCTACTTTGGACTTTCTCCCACATTGCCTCTTTGGGCGACTCGGCGCTCTTGTATTGTGAAAATGTGGAATGGAGTGCAATACAAGAATCCAGGATTTTTTCCCAGGTTTCCTCTGAGCGATCGAAGAACAGGTAGAGTTCGCGGAGTGTAGGGAGGTAGACGCGTTCCATCGTGTAGGACGCTTCGTACTTTGCCGTAAGGTCGGCACCCAGGATGCGAGGGGTGTGTGGAATGAGACTGCCAGGAAGATTCTGGTACCAATTCCGCTCTGCAATAATCTTGCTACGTTGCGTCGAGCTTTTGGTAACAGTATGCTTGCTCAACGTAACAGTGTTAAAGGAGCGCGAGTTGCGAAGACCCCTGTTTTCAAGATAGTTGGCTAACGTGCCAAAGTCCTTGACTGCGAGGTTCCGAGTTTCAATGAGACCAGGGATTTTAGCCATTGCCGACGAAAATTGCAACTCGCCCGCAATCGTTGTGCCTTCCGCAATCTGCTCTCGGAGCGCTGTGGTTAGCTCGTTACAATTAATAAAGTGATAAACCCCGCTCAACGCCTGATTTGTAGGCGGCTTCTCGGTGGGCTTATCGTAGAATGTTCCCGTGCTCGGATCAATCAGACACCAGCGACTCCAGTCGGTTACTGCGAAGGTTGAAACCCAGTTTGAACTGTAATCTATCTGCCAGTCGTCGACAAGAATGTCGCCGAGAACGATGAGAACTGACTCGCTTGCTGGAGCTACTTCGATTCCTGAGAGAATGGACTGGCTCAGCCCTCCCATGTTTGCTGGCGTCGTAATGGTAATGCCGAGGTCATACAGCTCGGCGACTTCACGAATCTTGTCCGCCTGGTGGGAGACCACAACGCGAATGTCGGTGCAACCTTGCGTAACGAGCCACTCGTAATTCCACACGAGCAACGGGCGTTCCTTATACGGGAGAATGCACTTAGGGTATTCTTTCCCGAGTTCGTAAAGGCGAGTTCCGTATCCCGCCGCAGGAATGATTCCTATCATGTTCAACCTAGAAAGTTCTTGTATTTCGCAGCAAATTCTTCGGGTCGCAGTCCTCGATCATCGATGTAGAGGCGAGCCCACGGTTTTCCAAGGATCAACTCATCATACGGGACATCGTGTTTTTCACAGAACGTAGTGATTTCTCGGGTCACATCCTCCCGAACCGTTTCGATATTGTTTCCGCTTCGACCTTGCCCTCTCGCGGTGAATAAAACGATATGCCAACCATCAGCCTTCAGTGCACGAAGACCTTCAATCACTGGGACAATAGGCTGAGAGTTATCGTAATCTCTACCTTCAGTTGTTAGAATCGTGCCATCGACATCTACGACAGCAGTTTTGTTGGGGTCTGGAATTGCCATTGGTTGTGTGAATCGGGGTTAGTTTAGAGAAGCGGCGAGTCAGTAAATCACTGAACCCTTTCTCTCAGGGAAGTGTCTATCCCTCTTGCGGTTTGCCAACGATTAAGACCGCCTGGCGTAGATACGTGACCTGTTATCAAACATTTCCACCGCTGAGAATTGGCTTTTTCTATGTTTTTCTTTCCATTCATTTTTCCACCTATTTTCCCTCCTTTCTTCCCCATCTCTACCGCGTGTTTGCTTTTCCCCCTCTCATCCTTTTGGGCATGCACCTTTTTCGCACTTTCCACCCCCGTGACGCTCTTACCTCTCTCATCCTTAATCGAATGTAATTCTTTAGCTCGCCTGACGCCGATTATGGACCGACCGAGTTCATCCTTCGCCGCGTGGCACGCAGCAGCAAGCCTCACGCCTGCTTTACTTCGGCCAAACTCATCCTTTTCTGCGTGAACCTTTTGCGCAGACCTAACGCCATTGAGGCTCTTGCCTCTTTCATCTTTCTCAGCATTTATTTTATTTGCTTGCTCCACTCCCCTAATGCTTCTTCCAAATTCATCTTTCTTGGCGTGAGCTTTTTCAATAGCCTTAACGATTGCTTTACACCTTCCCGATTCATCTTTATCGGCATGGATTTTCTCTAGCTTTCTCATCGCATTGACGCTTCTGCCTAGCTCGTCCTTTTCTCGGTTTGCCACTTCTGTGGCTTTTTTCACATTTTTCTTTCCATTTTGCCCAGCGAACTCATCATAAATGTCCCAAAGACCGAAATAATCATCAGGGAAATAGTCACATTCCATGAGCCATTTCTTGGCGTGCCCGCTGAAGAAACAGCACTTTCCGGTGTCCTTGGATTGTAAAAGACCTTGTTGTTGATGGTGACCCCAGAGGAGGTAGTGTCCCGTATCGCACACCCCGTTTGGATAAGGACAGTGGGCAAACTGCCCATTCCTTTCGTCTACTATGATCCCCATCTCGTCGTAGTAAGCCCTACATTTTAGAGCAAAAACTTCGTTCGGTAACATAAACTTTTCACGCTGCAGGTGAGAGCGCGGGAATTCTAAGGTAACTTAGAGGCGGCTACTCACCTGTAAACTCATGCACTCAGTAGCAACTTCCCCGAGCGTCGATCACTTCGTTCGTTACAGTCTTGAGACGAATCTCCTGGTACTTGCTGAGCCAGGGGTCTTTGGTTTTGCGCATTTTTATCGACGCCAGCTCACTGTAATTTTCGCAGAGTCGCGCACAGGTGTCGTTGTTTACTGCGAGTTTCTCTACGAGATCATCACAAGAACCACCCGCACCACTGTGTGCCTTAGATTTTACACAGTAATTATCAAAGCGGAGAGTGCCTTTGGCGTTGACATAATGCCAAAGGGAAAGGAAAATGTCATCCTTGCAGGGGAACTTTTCGATGTCGTTGAATGCGGCGTCGCCTGCACAGAACGAGAAGAAATGGCCCATGATAAACTTGAGCCCAGTCGTAATCTTTGGGTGAAGAAAGCCGCGATTAGCGACAGCGTAAGCACCCCAAAGCCCAATCTCCCGTTCACTCGCAAGGTTCCAACCGTTCTCGACAAACCCGACAAGGTCAGTCACTGTTTCTAACTTGCAAGGGAAATCGAGCGGTTTCTGCAAACCGTCGAGTTTATCGAGGAGAACGAGACGTTGGAGTCCGGACACGTCGTCGTCGAGAGACAATAATCGAGTATCCTTCGGGAAGTATTCTGAGATAAACCGCCTTTTCTCAACCAGGGACCTGGTCCCTGCGGCAATCACCG
>CAZVLV010000218.1:0-3288 GCA_964628015.1 uncultured Aquiluna sp.
TCCGGGCTCTTTCATTGACTCGAAGTATTTACGAATCCCCAATTCTCCCGTGGGATCAATACGCCATGAAAGTTCAATCCAGAACTCGGTTTCTTCCCAGACTTCGCCCGGATTTGTTTCTCGGGTATCGGTGAAGGTTTCACCCATGCGCTCCCGAGCAACTCGAGTCACCGGTTGACGGAACCCGAGCCACTTGCCCGCATATTGTTCATAGGACTGAGTGTCGTGGCGTTCTGTGCTGTGACCAAAAGGCAGAATGATGTCGGCAAAAATGGCGGTCTCATTCCAGGTGGGTGTCATGGCCACGTGGCAGCCGACCAGATCTTCATCTGATAGAGCTTCAATCCAGCTAAAGCCGTCAGGGTTGGTCCACACGGGGTTGTAGACGCGGGAGAAGTAGGTATCTACCTTGCCGCGTCCGTCTTTGAGGAAGTGTGGCAACAGAATAGACAATTCATTTGTGGACAGTGGGAACTCCGATGGCCACAGGAGTTCATTCCAGGAGTCGTGTCCACCGGGCATGTTGGGGCCGTGCGGAATGATTTTGTTCCAACCATTAGGACTGGTGCCACCTTTTTGGCCAATGCTGCCGGTGAGGACAGTGAGGAAAAAAAGCGCGCGAGCCACAGCCCACCCACCAAGGTTTCCGGCGCTGGCTGCCCGCCAGGTGTGTGCCGCAAGTTTGCCCTGGGCTCCCGCAACGATCTTCGCAACTCTTTCTACCTGCTTGGCAGGGATTCGGCATTCTTGCGCAGCAAACTCAAATGTGTACTTCTGATAGTCCTCGGTCAGCGCCTTTTTGAATTCATCAAAGTTGTCAGAGGGAAGATCGGGATGAATGTTGGCCATATAGACCTGCCAATTCACCCAACGCTTGATGTAGTCCCAGGCCACTTGGTCGGTGCGCAGAATGTACGCGGCAATGGCGAGTAGTAATGCTGCCTCGCTGCCGGGCCACGGTGACACCCATTCATCTGCATGCGAGGCGGTATTGGATAGGCGGGGATCGACTACAACTAACTTTGCGCCACCACGTACTTTGGCATCCATGATTCGCTGAGCATGTGGATTGAAGTAGTGGCCTGCCTCTAAGTGGCTAGAGAGTAGAAGGATCACTTTCGCGTTAGCGTGATCGGGAGACGGACGGTCGTAACCGCCCCACATCGTGTAACCAAAACGCGCACCCGCGGAACAGATATTGGTATGAGTGTTGTTGCCATCGACACCCCAGGTAAGGAGTACGCGTTCAATAAAGCCGTCTTCACCGTGACGCCCCACGTGATACATCACTTCATTGCGGCGATCCTCTTGAATGGCCTTACGAATGCGCCCTGCAATTGTGTCGAGGGCTTCGTCCCAGGACATGCGCTCGAACTGAGCACTTCCGCGAGGACCACTCCGCTTGAGGGGGTAAAGGATGCGCTCTGGGTCGGACGTTTGATTAATTGTTGCTGGGCCTTTGGCACAGTTGCGCCCGCGGGAACCTGGGTGTGCCGGATTGCCCTCGATCTTGACAACTTCTTTTGTTTCTTTATCGACATAAGCCAAGAGACCACATGCTGATTCGCAGTTGAAGCACGTTGTGGGTACCAACATGTAGTGGCGGCCTACCTTGCGGGGGTGATCCTTGGCGCTGTACATGACAACGTCGTCCCACTCGGAAACAGGTGGATAGTTCGAGACTGTTTCCCGTACTCGCAATCCAAAATGTTCCGGTGCATCTACACCTACAGGTGAAGCGGCTGGACCGTGTGGCACCTGTGTGTCACGAGGCTTCATGTCAACTCATTCCTTTACGTTGTTTCACAATAAGTACATCAGATGGATTTAGGACGGATTCAGGACAGCGGTGGATCTTGTGCAGCCTTCACGAAAACTTTCTCGTGATACACCAAACTCACCTGAACGAGTAGCCCAGCGATAATTGCCCAGGCTGCGACTCCGGTCGCAAGTCCAACTGCGGCAAGGACTGCTGCCACAACGGCCAGCAGAATTCCACCGAAATAGAACTCACGCGAATACCGCCCGTGGGTGATCGAATGAGCGGCTATTTGGGCATTACGTGTGGGGTGCTTGCCACCGAATTCCACGAGCGTGATCAACAGGTGTGCTGCGATTCCAATGATCAAAGCCCAAGTGAGCCATGTGATGGTCGATTCCTCGGGAACAAAAATTGCCGAAAGGATCAGCAAGGCTCCCGATCCCACCATGACTGCTTGAGCCTGAAGATGCCAAAACAGCACCGGTGACTGCCACAGATCTCGTCCCTCTGCTTGGCCGAACAAGAAGGCGGTGTACCCCGCCACCATGATCGCCGCTGGCACCGCAGGCCACGCCAGAATGTTTATCACTCCAATGAAGTCACCAAGATCGAGCCAGGTGGCTGCACCTGCCAGGAACCACAGACCCGAAACAGCTGCTCCGATTCCAAGGAAGATTCCACCGATTGCTAGCCACGAAGTTCGATTTATTTTCCGAGGGTCAAGTAAGAAGAGGAAGCGTGCTGGCCGCTTGAGATCCCAAATCAGCAGTGCTGCGGTGATTGCCAGGAATGCTGCCGATGTAAATGGAGCAACGGTCGTGACCAATTCGGTGCGATCAGTAGTGAATAACACCAGGAGTGCACCGATAAGGAGTGCGCCCGCGGATATCGACTTGGTCCACAGGTAGGTCCACACCTTCCAACCCCACGGGCGAGGATGGGCGGTGTTGAGTGTGGTGCGCGCCTGTGTCAGTGGATCACCAGGAAGTTCAGCAGCCGTTTCCAGACGCAATACATCAGCATCGGCCCAGAGATACGTGCCATCTACAGGTGCCGACAATGGGTCTAGAACTGTTTGGTCGGCTCCGACGTAATAAACATTGGGGCGTGTGCCTTGTTCAGGTGTGCGCACATTGATCGGTTCAATGCTCAGGAACTTACTAATTCCACTGGTGGGATCGTCGATGTCGCCCATCCAGATGGATTCTGTGGGACAGACCTGCACACAGGCTGGCTCAAGTCCTTGGTCAATGCGGTGAGCACAGAAATTGCACTTGGCGGCGGTATTGGTGTTGTCATCGATGTAGATAGCGTCGTAGGGGCACGCCTGCATACACATTTTGCAACCAATGCAATTTTCATTGTCGAAGTCCACGATGCCGTCTTCGCGAATGAACAGCGCGGTTGTGGGGCAGGCTTTCACGCAGGGGGCATCGGTACAGTGATTACACCGCATGACTCCCATTTCGCGGGTAGTCGACGGATACACGCCCTTATCTACATACTTGACCCACGTTCTGAATTTA
>CAZVLV010000219.1:0-3052 GCA_964628015.1 uncultured Aquiluna sp.
AAATCGCATCCTTGAGGAGTCGAGAAGCATGGCCTTTACCTCGTTCGGCAGGATTTACAGTCAGGCTCACCAACCACTCGTTACCCACTTTTCGATCAAAGCGAACCACTCCGACCTTGGTGGCTCCATGTGGGTGGGTAGAAACTTCGCCGACAAGTTGAACACAGCTTGACGAATCAATGGTTTGGGCAAACCATTCACTGTGCTCAACTGAAGACACCCCCTTGCCAGACAACGACATTCGAATGGTCTCAGGGTCATTACGCCAACGAAATATATCCTCTGAATCTTCTAGGGTAGCCTCGCGAACGGTAAACACCCCGGGATGTTAGCATGAAGACCTCTCTCACAGCTAAGTGGCGGGGCTCACCTCAGGTGAGTGCATACAGTGCTAGGACTTTATCTCTTATGACAAATTGGCCCTCAATGCCGACTGAGCGTCGACGAATTCTGTCGGGGAGCGAGGTGTGGGATGTTGTTATGGACAAGAAACTACCTCCGATTGTCATAGCGGAACTCTCCGCAAATCATCTGGGTTCCCTGGCTAGAGCGAAAGAACTTATTCGCGAGGCTGCAAATGCAGGCGCGGACGCTGTGAAGTTTCAGCACTACTCGCCCCAAACCATAACTGTCAGGTCAACCCGACCTGAGTTCTTCATCGGAGGTGACTCGCCTTGGGCAGGTAGGGACTTGTGGAGCTTGTATGAAGAGGCGATGACCCCCTGGGAATGGACTAGGGATCTCATTGATACTTGTGAGCAGTTCGGAATAGCGTGGTTCTCTTCTCCGTTCGACGAAACAGCGGTGGACTTCTTGGAGCAGTTTCACCCGCCTATGTACAAGGTTGCTTCTTTTGAACTCATTGATATTCCCCTGGTACGTCGCATTGCAGAAACGGGAAAACCCATGATCTTGTCAACAGGTATGTCTTCGGCTGACGAAATCTCAGAGGCCATAGCTACCGTTCGATCGGCAGGACTCAATGAAATTGTTTTGCTTCGGACGAACTCCGCCTACCCAGCACCAACCGACCAGATGGACCTTCTCGCCGTTCCATTCATGAGTGAGAAATGGAATGTAACGGTTGGCTTGTCGGATCACACTCTTGAAAACACAGCAGCAATTGTTGCCACGGCTCTCGGTGCGCGAGTTTTCGAAAAGCACCTAACATTGAAAAGAGCGGACGGAGGCGCGGACGCCGCATTCTCTCTTGAGCCATCAGAATTCATTGAGTATGTCAGATTGATACGTGATGCACACGCCTCCCTCGGTAATCCCCGTCTAGGCCCAAGTGCACGAGAAGAGGGAAGTCTACAATTTCGTCCGTCCATTCGTGCAACTAAGGAGATAGCTGCCGGGGAGGCTTTCTCAATGGAAAACATAGCGACCGTTCGACCTGCCGGCGGGCTGCATCCTAGGCACCTTCCTGAATTGATTGGGCGAAAATGCCTCCGGGTGGTGAGTCAGGGGGAACCCTTGACCTGGGACCTTGTGGGAGACAATTGAAAGGAAACCACAGTCCTGCAATCGCCATTGTTACTGCCCGTGGCGGAAGCAAACGAATTCCGGGCAAGAACATCAGGCTATTTCACGGAGTGCCACTCATTACCTGGACTATCAGGAACCTGTTCGCATCAGAGATATTTTCAAATGTCATCGTATCCACAGACTCAGACGAGATTGCCGAGATAGCGCAGACAGAGGGAGCCGAGGTCCCCTTTCGTCGTCCACCACAACTCTCTGATGATTTTGCAACAACTGCACAGGTTGCGGAGCACGCTATCTCGTTTCTACTCGATAGGGGAGCTTCCCTCCAAACCGATTTCTGCGTGGCGTACCCAGCTGCGGTCGCCATCACAGCCTCGGACCTAATCACGTCGAAGCGCCTGCTCAATGACAATGGCTTCGACTTGGTTTTTGCGGGCTGTGAGTTTCCCTCCCACCCATCTCGGGGATGGTCACGGGGCGCTGATGGGGTTGCAACTGCGCTGAACTCACTCGTGCAGAACGCGAGAACTCAAGATTTAGATCCCTGGTACTACGATGCCGGGCAGTTTTATTGGAGTCGCCATGACACCTGGGCCCGAATAGGAAGGCGTCAAGAAGTCACGCGAGGAATTCACATCATGCCTCGTTGGCGAGCAACGGACATAGACACCGAAGAAGATTGGTTTTATGCGGAAAGTCTTTTCCCGATCACACAGCGTTTGAACAGTCGGCAAGACTAGAGAACCGCAGGGGGTAAACCCAATACTCGCCTCAGCGCTCTAGTAAACCCTGAACAAAATCAGAGCCACCACTCCTGGCATCCACACGTAAGGGATAGAAGGGATTCAGGTAGCCGTCCGATCCCCGATGATTCGGGACAGTGGCGTAATCGAGAGATTCAAAGTGCTTGGCGAGTCTGGCATAACCGTGTTTCTCCGAATGTGGTAACTTTACCGAAACTGTCATACAACGAAGTAAACCCCATGCGGGTGCCTCTCCGAGTCAAGGAAAACTGATGTCATTTCGAACAGAGCAAGAGAACTTCTGGGCCGGCGACTTTGGGACTGAATACATTGAGCGAAACCAGGGTGATGAACTTCTGGCCGCAAACCTAAATTTCTTTGCTCAGGCACTGAGAACTTCACGACCAATCAATAGCTGTTTAGAAATTGGTGCCAACATCGGCATGAATCTCAAGGCAATAAAGCTGCTCCAGCCTGGAATAGAAGCGCACGCAGTTGAGATCAATTCAGAAGCTGCTGAGAAGCTCACTGAAGTTATCCCGACGTCAAACATTTACAACAACTCAGTGCTGGACTTTAACCCTTCTCGTCGTTGGGATTTGGTGCTTAGCAAGGGAGTCTTGATTCACATAAACCCCGATGACCTTACACAGGTGTACGACACCCTTGTCGCAAGTGTTGAAAGGTATTTATTAGTTGCGGAGTACTACAATCCAGCTCCAGTAAGCCTCACTTACCGCGGACACAGTGACCGGCTTTTTAAGCGGGATTTCGCGGGTGAGATAATGGAAAGACATCCACAAATGCAGCTGATTGACTAC
>CAZVLV010000219.1:3062-3281 GCA_964628015.1 uncultured Aquiluna sp.
AAAGTCAGATAATGCTTACTTACTGCAGCAGGTGCGTGATGCCCGACACCAAACCTGATCTTCAGCTAGACGTCCAGGGTGTGTGCAATGCGTGTCGCAGCTACGAAAATCGTCAGAATGTGGATTGGGATGTTCGCTACAACGAGCTCCTCGGCGTGTTGGATAAGTACCGCCGATCTGACAGCAGCAACTGGGACTGCGTAGTTCCAGTCAGCGGCG
>CAZVLV010000220.1:0-3277 GCA_964628015.1 uncultured Aquiluna sp.
CATCGGTGACATCTTGAGCGAGGTCTATGGTCTCAAGGCTGCTCGCCGAGCCATTTACACCGGCTTTGTCATGTCCATCCTCGCTGCGTTTACGTTCTACCTTGTCCAAATCTCTCCCCCAGCCGATGCATATGAGTTCCAAAGTTCATTTGAATCGGTTCTCGGATTTGTTCCCCGAATCGTCCTCGCAAGTCTTGCTGGCTATCTTGTCGGACAACTCCTCAATGCGTACGTTTTGGTGAAGATCAAGCAGAAAACAAAAGAGCGCTATCTGTGGGCTCGCTTGATTGGCTCCACTGCAGTTGGAGAATTGGCTGACACAGTCGTCTTCTGCACCATAGCTTTTTACGGAATCATTACGGGTGCAGAATTCCTCAACTACGTCATCATTGGATATTTATACAAAACCATTCTTGAGGTAGTACTTCTTCCAGTGACGTATCCCGTTATCCGAACAATCAAGCGCAGAGAACCAACTTACTTCGCATAAATTCCTCGAGTGAATCGTCCAATCCACTCCTGTTTAAACGAATAAAAATCACCGTTGTTTATTGAATTCCGAATTTGATCAACCAAATTCACGGTGAAATGCAAATTGTGAATGGTCGCTAATGTGGGAAAAATTAGTTCTTTCGCCTTGTAAGCGTGATGTAAATATGCCTGGCTGTAATGCGTGCAGGTGTAACAGGTGCAGTCAGGGTCAACGGGACCTGAGTTGCCCCTACTACCCGAATTGGACACATTAAACCTACCCTCAGTGGTGAGCAGTGCCGAGTTGCGTGCGTTTCGTGATGGCGCAACGCAATCAAATGTGTCAGCACCGTTCTCGACACCAACGAATAGGTCGACAGGCTCACCAATCCCCAGTAAATGTCTCGGCTTGTCTCGTGGAAGTTCATCCACCACCCAACCAACGATTGTTCCCAGCGTCTCTTTGTCGAGCGCTCCACCGATCCCAAAGCCGTCAAAAGGGAGTTCAGAAATCTCTTTCGCAGCCTGCCTACGCAAATCCTCGTAATGCGCCCCTTGGATCACTCCAAAAAGCATTTGATACGGCTTGTCTGAACGCTCCCGAGTTAGTCGCTCATGTTCAGTAATGCATCTTTGCGCCCATTCACGAGTGCGTCGCATGGCAAGAAGTTGATAGTCACGCGTATTCATGAGCGTTGTGCATTCATCAAAAGCAAAAATAATGTCAGCGCCGATAGCATGTTGAACCTGCATAGAAACTTCAGCACTAAATCTGTGCATCGAGCCATCAAGATGTGACTTGAAAGTTACTCCATCGTCATCAACAATCGCTAACCGATCTTTCCCTGCCGCAATAACGTCACTCTCCACCGTGTGCGTGCTGTCCATGGACAGTACTTTCTTGAATCCAACCCCTAAAGAAAGTACTTGAAAGCCACCACTGTCGGTGAACGTGGGACCAGGCCAATTCATGAACTTTCCCAGACCACCGGCCTGATCAATAATCTCTGGACCTGGCTGCAGATAAAGATGGTAAGCATTGGCAAGTACGGCTTGCGCACCCAAATCGCGAACAGTTTCAGGAAGCATGGACTTCACAGTTGCCTTTGTTCCCACAGGAATGAATGCGGGGGTCTGAATCTGGCCGTGCGGAGTGGAAATTACCCCGGCTCGCCCTCGTCCTGAGTCAAGCTCAACGTTTATGGAAAATCCAGATTCGGGCACTGGGTAATGCTACATATTGATAGCTTTCTGGAATTCGCGGTCATATTGAGTTCGCTTTTCAATACCCAGGTTCATGAATTCCTCGACGGTGGCGAGTAACTCTGGCGTGGGGAAGATCCATGGGTCGTCCACTAAATCAGGATCGATTTTCTCCATGGCTTCTTGTGCCCCTTGCACCGGGCAGACATACTGCACCCATGCAGCCAATCTGGCTGCAACAACGGGGTCATAGTAGTAATTCATCAGGCGTTCAGCATTTGCCTTATGAGTGGCCACTGAGGGAATCAACATATTGTCTGCCCACAACATTCCCCCACTGTCCGGGATAGCAAATCCGAACTTATTTCCAAGAGCAAGTATGTCGCCCGACCACCCGATAACGGCTATGGCGTCCCCACTATCGAGTGCCCCTATGTAGTCATTACCCGTGACCTGCCGAATAAATCCTTCATCGATCTTCTGCACAAGAACACTCAATGCTTCATTGAACTGTTGATCGGTGAAATCCGACATGCTGTATCCCAACCAATTGAGCATGAGCCCCATAGAGTCGGTCATCTCAGAAAGTATGGTTACTCTACCTTTCAATGCTGGGTCAAAAAACTGATCCAATGATGTGATCTCTGTGAGCCCCAATTCACGTTCCAACAACCGTGAATTCCACCCAATTCCTGTGAAGCCAGACTGCCAAGGCAAGGAATACGTTCTACCAGGATCAAATGGGACATCTTGAAGCGATGGAATGAGATTGACCGCGTTGGGTATAAGTTCCTTATTTAAGGGCGCGGCGAAACCTAACTCAATAAATAACTCCACACCTTCCTCGGTCAATACAACAATATCTCGGTCAATACTTTGCCCCAGCTCTAAATTTGTTCTTACCTTGGCAAAGAATTCATTGCTGTCATTGATATCGTCACTGTAAATGACTTCAATACCTGTCTCAGTCGTGAAGTCATCAAGTGTGGTGGGGTTCTTTTTTGACACGTCAATGTACTGCGGCCAGTTGGAGAACTCAACCACTCTCTCTGTATCAGAAAGATCCAGTACCTGTGGTTCACCTATGTCACGACTGCCTGTTGCCGAAGCAGTCACTTGATTACTCGATGTGGTACCAGCTCCACAAGCTGCAACGCCAGCCGCTGCGGCCCCCACGGCACTCGCTGCCAAAAGGTTTCGGCGCGATATCCCATGTGTCATACCAATAGTCTAAACGACTCCTTCTCGATTCAACGGGAATATGACTCGCGCAAAAGTCGAAAACCTTCATCAATGGACACGAGCGGCTCCCAATGCAACTTGTCTTTTGTTTCAGAAATATCAAACCAATGCGCCGTGGAGAGTTGCTCAACGAGAAATGACGTAAGTGGTGGGTCGCTTTCTCGATTTCCCCACACTTTTTCGATAGCTGTACCTGCGAGCATTGCCACGGAACGAGGGACGGACCGAGTAGGCAATGGAACCCCCGCCGCACCGCAAATTCGTTGCAAGGTCTCCTTTACGGTGCGCGGTTCACCATTAGTGACCTTGAGCACCTCTCCTGCCGCTCTATCTGCGTGCTCTACTGCATGAGCAAATGCCG
>CAZVLV010000221.1:0-3269 GCA_964628015.1 uncultured Aquiluna sp.
CGGCGCCCGGATTTTTTTACCTATGCTGAAGGTTTGTGAACACTGAAGGTTTGTGAATATTGTGAGGAGGGACCACAACGATGGATTCATCGTCAATGTTTGACTCGTGTATCGAGATGGCTGCTGAACTTGACCAAGTTGAAGCGGGATTGGCGGATCCTTCCATTCACGGTGATCAAGCTGCTGCCCGAAAATTAGGGCGCAGATACGCCCAGCTACGCCCCATCGTGTCCACATATCGTGAGTGGTTGACACTCACGGGAGATTTGCAGGCGGCTCGTGAATTTACCGAAGAAGACAGTTCATTCCAGCTGGAAGTGACATCGTTGGAGCAGAAGGTTCACGAAGTAGCCGAGAAGCTCACCCACTTGCTTTTACCGCGAGATCCTATGGATGACAAGGACGTCATCGTAGAGATCAAGGCAGGTGAAGGCGGTGATGAATCAGCACTCTTTGCTGCGGACCTGATGCGGATGTATTTGCGCTATGCGGAGCGGCGTGGGTGGAGTACCGAAGTTCTGGATGCAGTGGAATCGGATCTTGGTGGTTATAAAGACATTTCAATCGCTGTGAAGTCCAAGAGCGCGCCTGGCATTGGTGAAGCCCCATTCGCCAGGTTGAAATTCGAGGGCGGTGTCCACCGGGTTCAACGTGTCCCTGTGACCGAGTCGCAAGGGCGGATTCACACATCTGCTGCGGGCGTCATGGTGGCACCTGAAGCTGAAGACGTCGATGTCACCATAGATCCAAATGACCTTCGTATTGATGTGTATCGATCATCTGGTCCAGGTGGACAAAGTGTCAACACCACCGACTCCGCCGTACGCATCACTCACGTACCCACTGGATTAGTTGTTTCATGCCAGAACGAAAAGAGTCAACTACAAAATCGTGAGCAAGCCATGCGGATCTTGCGGGCGCGATTACTGGCAGTGGCGGAAGAACAGGCAGCCAAAGATGCTTCTGATGTCCGCAGATCCCAAGTGCGTACGGTTGACCGCAGTGAGCGCATCAGGACATATAACTTTCCGGAGAATCGACTCAATGATCACAGAGTGGGATTCAAGTCACACAACCTTGACCAGGTATTAGATGGTGAACTTGATGCTGTGATTGAGGCATGTATTGCGGCTGATCAGCAAAGCAGGTTGGCGGAGCCAAACTCGTGAACACCATCCGCGAAATCTTGGTCGACTCAGAACGTCGACTACATCGAGCGGGTATTGATTCAGCATCAGTTGAATCTGCTGAACTAATGTCTTTTGTACTGGGAGTGCCTCGGAATCGGTTATTGCTGCAGGACTCTATTGATGAAGACGATCGTGTGTCCTTTGAGCGGCTCATGGCAAAGCGATTAAATCGAGTTCCGTTGCAGCACCTTGTGGGGACTGCGCCCTTCCGTCATATCGAATTGAGTGTTGGCCCAGGAGTGTTCATTCCTCGCCCAGAAAGCGAATTGGTTACCGAGGCCGCGATTCGGCATTTACGCAATTGTGAAAGCCCACGTGCTTTTGATCTTTGTTCGGGTTCCGGTGCAATTGCAATTTCATTAGCGACGGAGGTCCCGGGAACCGCTGTGGCTGCGGTCGAACTCAGTAAAGATGCACTCCCTTGGTTAGAGGAAAACGTGCGCAATCTGCCCACCGACGTCCCGGTTGCAGTGATTGCGGCCGACGCCACTGACATGTCACACGCACAACTTCGCGGAGCAGCTGGAACATGCGATGTCGTCACTTGCAATCCTCCCTACATTCCTAATGATTCGTTACCACGAGACCCAGAAGTCCGTGATCACGAACCGGCCATGGCACTGTATGGCGGACCCGATGGTCTCGATGTCATTCGCAAGATTGTGATTACGGCCGGCATGTTGTTGAAATCCGGCGGCTTGCTCGTTATTGAGCACGCCGATGTTCAGGGTCCAGAGTCGGCAGGCGGAGGTGTTGTCGGAGTTGTCCGCAATGCCGTGGTCCCGGAAGGCATTTCGGAATTCATTGCGGGTGTTGCTGGATCACCACTATTTGTCAACGTTGAAGATAGACAGGATTACAACCAACTACCTCGGTTTACCTTGGCAAGGCGGGTCTAAGCCGTGACTATTCGTATTAAGTGCCAAGATGGGGACAATCGTGAGCGCGCTTTGGCGATGGCGCTGTCCACATCCCGAAGAGGTGGCCTCATGGTGGTACCCACGGAAACCATGTATGCCGTTGTCACGGATGCATTTAGCATCCGAGGGACCTCGGCACTGCGGGAGTTCAAAGGACTTGATCCCTCCATACCTCTCAGTGTTCTCGTTCCACAGTCATCAACGGTGAGTGGAATTGCCCGGAGAATCCCGCAAGCTGCCCAGCAACTTATGGATGCTCTATGGCCGGGTGAACTCACTTTGCTACTAGATGCAGGCATGACCTTGACATGGGATCACCCGGATGATGCACCAGTGGCGGTTCGGATGCCATTGCACCCGCTAGCCCTGAGTGTTTTACACACAACGGGTCCGCTGGCTTCCACCGGTGCACATCTCACCGGGGCACCGCCCATCACAACTTCACAAGGTCTGGATGCTCTAGAGGTAGATGACATCGCGGTAATCCTCGATGCTGGGGATCTTTCTCACAATTCGGACACCGTGATGACCAGCACGGTCGTGGACTGCACGTCCTCACCGCCACAGGTGGTGCGGCAGGGAAGTTGTGACCTAGCGACTCTCCAGTCCGTTATACCTGAAATCGCGTAGGGTGTGATCCTTAACGATGAGAAACAGAATTATCAGGCACGGTAAACGTGCCCATTCAGAGTGAGGGTGACATGGTTTTTTGGGGACCGGATTTTTCTGAATTGCAACAAGAGGATCCTGAAATCGCGGAGATCATTCTCGCCGAACTGCAACGGGCACGTAGCGGTATTCAATTGATAGCCAGTGAGAATTTCACTTCACCTGCAGTACTTGCCGCACTCGGTTCGACTTTGAGTAATAAATACGCGGAGGGTTATCCGGGCAAGCGTTATTACGGTGGGTGTTCGGAAGTCGATCGTGCGGAAATCATTGGTATTGATAGGGCCAAGGAGTTGTTCGGCGCCGAGCATGCCAATCTTCAACCTCATTCAGGAGCCAGTGCCAATATTGCAGCGTATGGAGCCTTCGTGGCGCCTGGCGACACGGTTATGGCCATGAGCCTTTCACACGGAGGTCATTTGACCCATGGTTCGCCGGTGAACTTTTCCGGCAAATGGTTCAACGTTGTTTCCTATGGAGTTCGCCCAGA
>CAZVLV010000222.1:0-3262 GCA_964628015.1 uncultured Aquiluna sp.
GTCAGCCTGCGCAATCACGTACACACCGACATACCGACCCAGCGTGGGATGGAAGCGGAACACTCCCCCCTTTGCCACGGTAACCGTGGGTAAGACCAATCTGTAGTTCGAGGCCTTCGCAGTGCCAGTAAGACATTCGCCTTCACTCGACGGAATAAAGATTAAATTCCGATACGCGGAGCTACCAGCTGTCAACTTTGATGCGGCGATGGGTGCTGTGTTTCCAAGATTGTTCGCTATTTCGTTGGCAATACGGACAGAAGATTGAGGCGTCGTATGAACACCATCCATTGACTCTATTTCTTTATCCAAGTCACGAATATCTATGACTTGGATATCGAATTCCTGGGCTAGGGAATCGTAAATCGCCGTGACTTCTTCGGCTTTTTCTATTGGAACGTCCGTGCGGGGCAAATGAATCACAATTGGCGTGATTCCCGAAGATAAGAGACTGTGAAAGATACTTCGAACTCCTAGTGGAATCATTGATATTGGCGTAGCCCCACCTGTATCCGCAAGGCTTGATTCAACAAAGCACACGCGTGGTTCATGCCTGAGGACTAGATAATCAAGAAGTCCTGCTAGTGCAAGTGAGCCGACACCACCTAATCCCGCTTTGCGCATGTTTATTTCCTGACCCCACTTGGAACGGAGGAGTTCATGCAAGGGCTCCACATAGGAATTCCTCTGTGCGGTCACGCTGTTGCCAAGATAGGCGATGGAAAACATGTGTGAGTTATTCAGATTTGGTTTTTGGCCAACCGGTTTCGTCTACATCGTGAACTGGGTCAAGTAACAGAATGTCTTGTAAATCCGCATATGTTTCTAGCACTGGCGGTTGATACCCATTAGCGAGGTAATCACTTACATCAGGCGCCACATCATTCTGTTCACGGAGTTCAGTCACCTGCTCGAGCAAACCTAATTGCATGAGCTCGCTCACAAATGATTCAACGTCACCTTGGATTGAGTCTGAAGATTCTGACAGCGCTGCCACTACATCTGAGACTGTGTGACCCGAGTGCAGTGCCATCCAGAGGTAGGCAGCAGTTCCCGTGAGAAAGTAATACACACCTTCTATTAAGTTGACAACTACAACTTCTCGTTCCGACTCTTCGAAGACCACATTTGGATACTTGCTCTCAAATAGTGAATCTGCGAAATTCGACGTAGGTGAATGAGATTGGTCAACCACGCGGATACTCACTTTCCTTCAGTATTTGATCCCCGTTGAGTTTGTATTTTCCGCATAAGGATACGTGCGTACTCTTTGCTGCTGTCACGGCCTTGGCGATCTCGATTGGATTGATGTATGCGGCGGAAAATAAGTATCTCTGGGTCTATATAGGTCTCAATTCCTTGTTCCTGAGCCCTCACGTACCAATCAATGAATTCACCCGACTCAAGCTGGGGGTCAAAGGGGCCAACCTGATCAAAAACTTCGCGACTGACCACACAGGAACTCGCTGAAATCCCCTTGACTGTTCGGACCTTAGGAACATGTGGCGTTGAAGTGTCAATTCCTGGATCAAGGAATTCCTGCAGCATGGCAAACGCCATCAGCGGTTGCTTGGACGATTCAATCGCGGATTTGGCTCTACTGAGGCGGGTGGGGCTCCATCGGTCATCGGCATCAAGAAAGGCCACGAGGGATCCACGTGCCCGCTCGATCCCGGCATTGCGCGCTGCACCAATACCTGCCTGTTGCTGGTGAATCACCGTGAGTCTGGGGTCAGCCAGAAGTTCGATGACTTCCCGCAGGTCATCGGTCGAGCCATCGTCTACAACAATGATCTCGACATTGACGTGCACCTGATCGAGTGCACTGGATACCGAGTCAGGGAGAAAGCGTGCGTAGTTGTGACAGGGGATCACTACACTGACATCAATCGGGGGACCTTGCACATGCCTATTCTCCGTCCCTTTGAACGAAAGATTCAACACATTGCCGGTTGATGTTCTACATGTTGTTCCAGCCTTCTATCCCACACGCGGGGGCATTGAAGTGCTCGTGGAGAACCTCGCACAGGTACTCAACGAGAAATCACCTCTCACACATGCTGTGTTGGCACCACGAGTGGACGGTGAACGTGTAGATGATTTCACTTTCGGAGCGACGCAGGTTCTATCCGTGGATGCACCCCACCCCAACAAAATACGCAGGCACCACGAAGGCCTAGAGCAACTTCCACACGAGCATGCAGAGTTCGCTCGAATCCTGCTCAAATCGCGGCAACACATTCAGAAAGTCACACCACAACTGATCCACCTGCATGGTCTTTCTTTGCTGGGCAATGCCGTGTCTGCTGTTGCTCAATCCCTGAATATTCCCGTCCTTATGCATATTCACGGTAGCGTGGGAGGGGCGCTCTCTCCCCGCATGAAAGATCAGTTACTGAATTCGGTCAAGGTTGTTACGGTTTCAGAGTTTGTCAAAGCTTCTGTTGCAAGCGAAGTGGGGCGTACTGAAGGTGTGCACGTGATTAGAAATGGGTTACCTGACGCCAGGAATCTGATCACACAGGGACTACCCAACCCTTTACATCAACATATAACCCTTGTGGGCAGGCTCGAAAAAGCAAAGGGCTTTGATTACGCATTGCGCGATATCGCTTTGCTGAAAACAGAGTTTCCAGATTTGACAGTAAACATTATTGGCGTGGGTGAGGAACAGGAATCACTCAAGACCTTGGTCGATCATTGTGGCCTTGAATCCAACGTCATGTTTCACGGTAGACAAGAGCGAGTAAAAACGCTCGAACTAGTGGGTCAATCCACATGCGTGGTGGTTCCCTCAATCTCCTATGAAGGATTTAGTCTGGTTGCCCTGGAATCAGCTCAACTTGAGAGGCCCGTGGTTGCCAGCAATGTTGGCGGGTTACCGGAAACCGTTCTTGACGGGGTCACAGGGACAATTGTTGATCCACTCAAAGAACGTGCGATTGCTGAGGCCGTGCGCAACTACCTACTTGATCCGGAATTAGCCCGAGTGCATGGAACACAAGCTAGAGAACGAGCGCTCACGGATTTCACCATGGATCGCATGGCTCAAGAAATCCATGAAGTTCATACCGATGTTCTAGGCGTAGCGAACTAAATCAGTTCTGCTCTTTCCTGGGAAGAAGCCCAGCAACACTGCCTTTGGCGTTTGCCATCCGATTCTTGCCGAGCATCGCACCGAGAACTGAATTCACCGTGACTCTGCGAACCGTGCGGAATGCGTGTCGGGGTGATTGTTTGAATTCAGCAGGGGCGAGTGCCA
>CAZVLV010000223.1:0-3256 GCA_964628015.1 uncultured Aquiluna sp.
GGAACAATCAAATGCATTGGGCCCGGAATGACCTGCGCGATAGGGGTCACCGATTTGTGCCTTCGCTTTTTTCACGATCTTGGAGCGAACTATTCGCACTTCATGTTTCTTCTCAGCCGTGCGATTTAAACGACCCTGTCGAACCTTTTCGTTCTTCATAGAGGTCAGTGCTCGAATTTTCATTTCGGTGGGCATACCCACGGGCTCAAGAGTTGTGACAACCGTGTCGATTTCGCGAGTTGGTTCAGCGGCATTCGCGGCGGCAACCCAGCCACTCACACCCAGAGTTGTCATCAGTGTTGCCAGTAAGAGGCTCATGAAGGCGGTGAATGAACGCCCGTGATGAGTCCCCGAACCCAGGGAAGAAGGCTCGGTCGAATTTCCCTTGTCGTGCACCAGCATCTGATCTCCTCGTGCCCCGCCAAGATCGGCGAAGTCGGTCGGTCGTCTTATCCGTCGACTAGGGACGCTAAACGCCCCCGGAAGATAACGGAAATGTAACGACCGAAAAACGGACATGTCTGCGACACGTTTGTGACATAAGTCACCGGGCGTCCCTCGTGGAGGTAAACAGCCCCGCGACCCCGAAAATCAGGGCCCCTCACGGGTAGGCTCACCTCTCGTGAGCGACTCCCGCAGCGTGGTGGCCAAAGGCCTGATATTCGTGGGAGCTGCCACCTTGGTGGGCAATGGTTCGGCCTACCTCCTGAGCATGATTTCGGCCCGAATCCTCAATCAGGCCGACTTCGGCGCCTTGGGCGCACTGCTCGGGCTCCTAGTCATTATTGCCACCTTGGGGATCTCCACCCAAGCTCTCACCGCCCGCCGGGTATCCACCGCCACCGCTTCGAATCGATCCGAAGTCGAGGGCCAAGCCATTCGGCTCTCGGTATTTGTCGGAGTCGCGATTGTTATCGGTGCCCTCATTGTGGCGTGGCCCATCAGCACAATATTTGCGATCCCGGTAGTGGCGGTCATTACCGGAATTTCCTCCCTGGCTTTTGTGGTGGTCGGATCCGCGTCCATGGGAATTGCCCAAGGGCGCGAGGAGCACATCAAGTTGTCCATGGCATTCATTGCTAACGGCGTTGGTCGCGCTGTGGGCGGCATTGTTGGAGTCGTTGTTCTACAAAGTGTGACGGGTGTGGGAATCGGAATTCTGATTGGTTGCGCGGTTGGCGCGGCAATCAGCTACCAGCTGATTTGTCCCCGCACTTTCAGTTCCAAACTGCGCGATGGCATTGGTATTGAATTCGGCCACGTAGCGCACGCCCTGATTGTTCTGTTCACGCTGACCAATATTGATGTTCTCCTCGCTCGAATCTTTTTGACAGAAGATCTATCGGGTGAATACTCCGTCGGTGTACTCCTGGCAAAGATCGCATTCTTTTTGCCCAATGCGATCATCATTGTGCTGTTCCCCAAGATGAGTGCTGGAGATTCCACGCGCGCTGTGTATATCGCCACGGGACTCACCGCAATGTTGGGTCTCGTCATCACGCTGGTGAGTGTTTTCGCCGGCGACTTGGTCATTGGCATTCTTGGTGGTTCCCAATACAAAGAACTCGGATCTGAGGCGTGGCTCTTTGCACTGGAAGGCTCTGCCTTTGCACTTGTGCAGGTCCTTCTCTACGCACGCTTAGCTGCTCAAGATAGGCGTGCGGTTCTCGCAGTGTGGGGTGCGCTTGCGGTGCTTGTCACCGTTGTTGCCGTATGGCGCCACGACACCGTTGCTGAAATCGTGACCACGGTGGTTGTTGTGTCACTTGTTCTCACCGTTGTCGGACTTCTTCTGGATCGCAGGAATGCAGGGAAAATTGACATTCCCATTGAAGCCGCTGAGTAAAGGTGGATTAAATCTCGAGCTGTCCGCGCAAAATACTGTCAGCACTGTGAGATGTATCGCCATCAAAATGTTCAAGGGAAACATCTACCACTGGGAACTGATTGAGATCCAAACCTGCAGGTAGCGGGAATGTGCCACCCTCGGAAGAATCCAACATTCCCACCGACACCATTGATTGTGCATCGGGTGCCAACAACCAGACTTCGTAGTAGCCATCTGTTGCAGGCAAACCGGAAGCTTGAACAACAAGAACGTCTTTGCCGTCCACCTGTTGCACAACTGCTTGGGCAGGCTGCTCGACATCGCGCAACGGCTCCAAACTTGCCTGCGCAATCACGCTTGGTGTTTGTGTGCTTGTGGTGGATTGCATGGCCACGAAAGTTGCCAGACCACCAATCACCACACCCACACTCGCCGCGAGTGCGAACCAGCCCGCACCCCGCTTGCTAGGAGCAGTAGTAACAGGATGAACTGCAACGGCGTCAGCGGCTATTGCCTGCTCAATGCCCTGCCAGACCGAGGCGGGAGGTGCCACTGGTCGGTCAGCATCGGTGATAGAACGGGCAGAGGCGACAACACTACGGAATTCATCCAGTTCGCTTTGACACTTGGGGCACTGGGCAATGTGCTCGTTGTCAATAGGTGTAGCACCTTCGCCGAGAGCGATGAGGGCAATTGTGTCGGAATCAAGATGTGACACTTGCGGCCTCCAATCTTTGCTTAAGTCGATCTAATGAACGGCGAATATGGCTTTTAACGGTGCCGAGCGGTAGGTCGAGAACACTAGCGATTTGAGCGTGGGTGAGGTCATTAAAAAAGGCAAGTTCCATGATTTTTTGTTGTGGATCGCCGAGGCGAGCGAGTTCATCAGCCAAGACCACTCGGTCGACGGTGGTGTCCACGGTGTCCTCCATGGTGCCCAGGTCAATTTCGGAGTGTGCGGTCTCATTGCGGGCCTTGGATCCGAAGTGGTCCGCGATCTTGCGGCGACAAATGCCGATGAGCCAGCCAGGTAAATTCCCTGCGTTCATGTCGAACCCCTCCCTTCCTTTCCACGCCGAAATAAAAACTAGTTGAGTGATATCTGCTGCGTCTTCCTTGTTACCCGTGGATCGCAGAGCAATGGTGAACACTAAAGAAGACCATCGTTCATAAATATCGCGAAGAACGGTTTCATCGCCCAGGGTGAACCGGGTGGCGAGTGCTTCGTCGGCAATGTCTTTCACGGTGAAGCCAAGCCTGAGTTGATCTGGAGCAGTGGTCGCGTGTTCATTAGGTCTAGTGTGCATCATGCCCCCGTGACTGGTGTCGCGGTGATGACCACATTTTGGTCATAGCCGACACCGGGGACATAGACACCGATACAGGAGATCAAGGTCAAGACTTCTTTGCCTGTTTCCCGGAACAATT
>CAZVLV010000224.1:0-3243 GCA_964628015.1 uncultured Aquiluna sp.
GGTGTAACCGATCCTGACAATGTGTGGGAGTATCTAGGTGATATTTCATTACACAAATTCTGGGAAACCAAACATTCATTGCGTGAAGCTCTTGTTTCCATGTCACGTGATCGACTGCGTCAGGCGTGGCTGGAGCGTGGTGCACATGAGGCCGAATTGGAATGGACACACAATGTCTTGGATCCGAACATTCTTACCATTGGTTTTGCCCGGCGTGTTCCCTCATACAAACGCCTCACTTTGATGCTCCGCGATCCAGATCGACTTCGAGCTCTATTAACTCACCCCACGCACCCCATCCAAATGGTTATCGCGGGTAAAGCTCATCCAGCAGATGAGGGTGGCAAGGCGCTCATTCAACAGTTGGTTCGATTCGCCGATTCCCCTGATGTGCGCCACCGAATTGTTTTCTTGCCCAATTACGACATTGGGATGGCAACAACGTTGTATCCAGGCTGTGATATCTGGCTCAACAATCCGATTCGTCCACTTGAAGCAAGTGGTACATCTGGCATGAAGGCTGCTTTGAACGGGGCATTGAATTTGTCCATCATGGATGGCTGGTGGGACGAATGGTTTGATGGATCCAATGGCTGGTCAATACCGACAGCGCATCCCTCACTTGATTCTGAGGATCGCGATGACTTTGAAGCTAAAGCCATGTATGACCTCATCGAGAGTGACATCGCTCCGAAGTTTTATCGCCGTGGCGGTGACCAGCTTCCTCACGATTGGTTGGAAATGATCCGGCACACATTACGAACTTTGGGGCCAAAGGTGCTTGCCACTCGAATGGTCAAGGAGTACACCAACAGACTGTATTTCCCAGCATCAGTATCTGGCGCACAGTTGGCCCAAGATAATTTCCGGTCTGCACGAGAACTGGCAGAGTGGAAATTTCATGTAAGAGATCAGTGGCCACATCTAGCCATTGAACATGTGGAATCAGACGCAGGAGGATCGTCAGTGTCATTGGGCGAGACCCTGTCAATTCGTGCATATGTTTCACTTGCAGGGCTAACTCCGCCAGACGTCGTGGTCGAGGCCGTTTATGGTCACGTTGACAGTAGTGATGTAATCGAGAATGCACAGCACCTACTACTTACACCTGAGTCGGAACTTGGGGGCAATCGATGGAAGTACGTTGGTGAAATCCCACTATCGCAAAGTGGATCATTTGGTTATACGGTACGGGTAGTTCCTACTCATTCTTACATGCCGAGTACGGCGGATATCGGTCTTCAGGTATTGCCTGAGTCGAATGCAAATACGGGAGCACCCGACATATTTTTACGTTGATGAACCGTGAGCCATCAAGATCAGTATGGAGCGAGGGGTGATTGGCACAGCCTGTCCAGATTCGAAAAGAGACTCATGTGGCTTACCGTTTGTAAAAGTTGTGTCGAGGATTGGAATGTAGGAATACCCGCCATATGGGCCCACCGGTAAATGAAAATCAACTGTCTCTGATCCTGCGTGGAAGATTGCTAAGAGCCCGGCTCCGTGGCTTGGCGAAATAAACATTCCGACCGTTGAAAGGGTCTGGGCGCCCCAGTCCTGAATCTCATGTCCATCTGGGCCATACCAAGCCAAGTCTTTCGGGCCATTCTGCAATGTGGGTTCGCCCGTGAAGAAACCTGATGGGCGAATATGTGACCACGAGGTTCTTACGTGATTGAGTGTTGCGCAAAGATCTACCAAATCCCAATCGGATTGATCTAATTCCCAATTCACCCAAGAAATCGAATTGTCCTGACAATATGCATTGTTGTTGCCCAGCTGAGTTCGATGAAATTCATCGCCTGCGAGCAGCATGGGAACGCCACTGGACAGGTACATTGTTGTGAGGAAGTTTCGCACTTGGCGTGCACGGATCTCAACAATCTCAGGATCAGTAGTAGGGCCTTCGATTCCATAGTTACATGAACGATTGTTGTCAGTGCCATCACGATTATTCTCGAGATTCGCCTGATTATGTTTGTGGTTGTAACTGACTAAATCCCACAATGTGAAGCCATCGTGAGCGGTGACAAAATTTATTGAGGTGTACGGATCAGCGGACTTGCCTCCGTGAATATCTTCGGACCCCGATAGGCGCCAGCCGAGGTGCGCTATGCCGGAATCGCCTCGCCAAAAATCACGCACGTCGTCTCTGTACTTGTCATTCCACTCACTCCATAAGCTGGGAAAGGACCCAACTCGGTATCCATCAGGGCCTATATCCCATGGCTCAGCAATGAGTTTGACCTTGCGAAGAACCGGATCTTGCTGCACTGCATTGAGAAAAACTCCATGCATATCGACGTACTTGTCGCCTCGCGCAAGTGCTGAAGTGAGGTCGAAGCGGAATCCGTCCACGTGCATTTCAATTACCCAGTAACGCAATGAGTCCATAATGATTTGCAGCGCTTGGGGTAGCGATGCGTTAACGGAATTTCCGCAACCGGTGTAGTCGATATAGGAGCCAGATTCGTTAATGCGATAGAAATCAACGTTGTTTATCCCTTTGAAGCAAAGGAATGGGCCATCTGAACCACCCTCGGCTGTGTGGTTATACACGACATCGAGAATGACCTCGATTCCTGCGCGGTGAAGTTCACGCACCATGTATTTGAAATCCTCAACTTCAGTTCCAGGGCGAGATGCATACTGTGCGTGGGGCGCAAAAAAGCCAATCGTGTTGTAACCCCAATAATTGGTGAGTCCTGTTTCTGTGAGGTGACGTTCATTGAGAAAGGATTGAATGGGTAGTAATTCAATCGCCGTTACACCAATATGCCTAAGGTGTTCGATTAGTGCAGGCGCTGCGATACCTCGAAAAGTTCCCCTTTCGCCATCAGAGACAGATGGGTGAAGTTGCGTCAGTCCCTTGACATGTGCTTCGTAAATCACGGTTTCTGCCCAGGGAGTATCCGGTGGGGAATCACCTTCCCAGTCGAAATGGGATTCCGTGACAACGGAGTGAGGAATGTAGTTCGTATTGTCCGTCGTTGAGATGGCCGCTGGGTCATCAGGTGAAAAGTCATAGATTGCGGGTGACTCGACGAGTTCACCCGCAATGCGCTTTGCGTAGGGATCAAGGAGTAATTTATGTGGATTGAATCTCAGGCCAGATTCAGGGTTCCATTCGCCAGAGACGCGAAAGCCATAATGCGATCCAACGTTTTCTTTTAAGTAGTTTGGTCGTGTGTGGCTTTCTCCTTCAATATAAAATTCTAGAGGGTTTTTCTCGTGTTGTATTAC
>CAZVLV010000225.1:0-3240 GCA_964628015.1 uncultured Aquiluna sp.
GCAGAACGGGGCGATGTCAAAGGCCTACGAAAGTGGTTCATCATCACGTTCGTCATGGGCGCAGTTTTCATCGGCGGACAGATCACCGAGTACGCAGAACTGGTTCACAAAGGCCTGACTCTCTCCAGCAATGCATATGGTTCCGCCTTCTACCTGACCACAGGGTTCCATGGGCTTCACGTCACCGGCGGGCTCATCGCATTCCTCCTCGTTTTGGCCACCACCTACGTAGCAAAAAGATTTACCCACGAACAAGCCACCCGCGCGATTGTCGTGTCCTACTACTGGCACTTTGTCGATGTCGTGTGGATTGCACTCTTTTTTATGATTTACATTTTGAAGTAACCGCACAACGGGCACGCACCACACGAAATCACAACCATTAACTCAGACGTAAAAATTTAAGGAAGGCTCTACGACTGTGAAGTTCCTCTCCGCTCGTCGGCGCAACCCACTCGTTGCCCTGTTCTTGCTAGTGGCAGCACTTGGCTTCACCGGAGTCGGTTACTCCGTTGTCACTAACGCCAAGCCGGCTGAAGCCTCCATGGGTTCACAAACACAGGTGGAAGAAGGAAAGAAGCTCTACCTTGAAGGGTGCAGTTCCTGCCATGGAATGGATGCGGAAGGCACGCTCAATGGGCCCACCTTGATTGGTGCGGGCGCAGCATCTGTTCATTTCCAAGTGGCCACCGGTCGCATGCCACTTGCAGCCCCTGGTGCCCAAGCCATTGTCAAGGATCCCATCTATAACGAGTCTGAAATCGCCGCCATGTCCGCATACATCGCCTCACTTGCACCTGGTCCCGCTATTCCAACCGCTGAAGACCTCAGCTATGAAGGCGCTGACCAAGCCAAGGGGGGCGAGTTGTTCCGCATTAACTGCGCACAGTGCCACCAGGCTGCGGGTGGAGGTGGCGCACTCACCGAAGGTAAGTACGCACCCAGCCTCATGGATGCAACTCCCCAAGAGATTTACGAGGCCATGGTCACCGGGCCCCAAAGCATGCCGGTGTTCTCCAATGAAACCCTCCCCATTGAAGAAAAGCAGCAAATCACTGCGTACATAATGGCTTTACAAGAAGCCCCGAGTCCCGGTGGCATGTCCCTTGGCCGACTGGGTCCGGTAGTTGAAGGACTCTTCATGTGGGTCGCCGTTTTCGCCGCTCTGATTGCCGCGGCCGTATGGATCGGAATTAAGGCACGATGAACGACCAACACGGAACTGATCTCGAGTCAGCAGACGCGACCAGTACACATGCGGATTCCGCATCTCACGCGCCTGCAAAGCCTGGCTATTCGCCGGTGGCGCCGATTGCACATCGTCCTCGAGTCACCGACACTGATCCCAAGGCCGCCCGAAGGGCGGAACGCCAAGTGGCCACAATGTTCATGCTCTCCATGGTGTTCGTTGTCCTCTTTGTCGTCGCCTTTGTCACTATCGACAAAACGACGGTCGTCTACATCCCAGTCCTTGGTGTTGTTGGTGCCAGCAACGTGGCCTTAGGTTTCACCTTCGGCGTTTCGGTCTTTCTCATTGGTGCGGGCGCAATTCAATGGGCAAAGAAACTCATGCCTGATGTAGAAGTTGTCCAGCAACGTCATGACATGAAGTCGGAGAAGAAAGACGAACGCGAGGCTGCCGCCAACTATGAGCGCGGCAAGGAAGAAAGCGGATTCGCGCGCTACAAGATAATTCGCCGTACCCTAATTGGCGCACTCGCGCTTTTCCCCATTCCGTTAATCGTGGTTCTTCGAGATTTGTGGATCACTCCACCGGGAGAAACACCAACTGAATTGCTGTCCACCACCATGTGGAAGGACGGCATGGTGATCATCCCTGATATCGGCTACGAAGCTGGCAAGGAAGGCACCGCCCAAGAATTGGGAATTCGCCCCGAAGACATCCCCGTAGGCGGGTTAGTGTCAGCTCTCCCCCTTGAGATTGGTCTGCTGAAAGCCGCCAAGCCAAATCTGATTGAGCGGGGCAAGGCGTCCATCATTCTGGTTCGCATGGATCCCAGCGAAATCCGCTCTCAGCAGGGTGAAGGATGGGACTACAACGGCATCCTGGCATTTTCCAAGATCTGTACACACGTTGGCTGCCCCATCGCGCTCTACGAACGCCGCACACACCATTTGCTGTGTCCTTGCCACCAATCCACATTCGACCTTGCCGATAGTGGCGACGTTGTTTTCGGCCCTGCCGCGCGCCGGATGCCCCAGTTGCCGATTGGCGTAAATGATGAAGGATTACTTGTGGCGAAGGCCCCCTTCGCCGAACCAGTTGGACCGAGTTTCTGGGAGCGTGACCTAGCATGAGTAACCCGACAGTCAGCACGAACAGTTTGGGCGATTCTGACTCGAAGTCTGCAGACCCCGTAGAAAAGATAGGCGGCGCCACCGCAACCTATGTTGATCAACGCCTCGGCAGCAACCGGTTCCTTGGCCGCAATCTTGGCAAAGTCTTCCCCGACCACTGGTCCTTTATGCTCGGTGAAATTGCCCTATATTCCTTCATCGTTGTTCTCCTCACCGGCACGTACCTGACGCTTTTCTACATCCCTAGCATGGCTGAAGTCATCTACGATGGCTCTTACGTTCCGCTTAAGGGTGTTCATATGTCTGATGCCTATGCATCAACACTGAACATTTCTTTCGATGTTCGCGGTGGTCTTCTTATTCGCCAGATGCACCACTGGTCTGCTCTCATTTTCGTAGCCGCTGTTGCTGTACACATGTTCCGCGTGTTCTTCACCGGTGCATTCCGTAAGCCACGTGAGTTCAACTGGGTTATCGGCGTTGCTCTCACCGCATTGGCATTAGGAGCGGGCTTTACCGGCTACAGTCTCCCCGATGACCTTCTCTCCGGTACTGGCTTGCAGATCATCCGCGGAATCCTGCAATCCATTCCACTGGTAGGCACGTGGGCAGCGTTCCTTGTCTTCGGCGGGGAGTTCCCCGGCGATGACATCATTCCCCGACTTTACTCAGCTCACATTCTGCTCATTCCAGGTTTGATTCTGGCGCTCATCACCGTCCACCTCATGATGGTCTGGACCCAGAAGCACACCCAGTTCCCCGGCCCAGGTCGAACCAATAACAACGTAGTTGGTTATCCACTCCTTCCCGTCTACATGGCGAAGGCTGGCGGCTTCTTCTTCGTGGTATTTGGAATCATTGCGCTTATCGGTGGCCTGGTGACGATTAACCCGATCTGGATTTTCGGTCCTTACACTCCTG